>CAVGMK010000074.1:0-5348 GCA_963630135.1 Oscillospiraceae bacterium | reverse complement strand
CCGGGAACGGGCTCGAACCGTCGACCTCCAGCGTGACAGGCTGGCATTCTAACCAACTGAACTACCCGGCCAAAATGGTGGACGCTATAGGGCTCGAACCTATGACCCTCTGCTTGTAAGGCAGATGCTCTCCCAGCTGAGCTAAGCGTCCATATGTCGGTCTGTCACACATTATAGCAAACTTTGATGCTGAGTGCAACTCTTTTTTAATTCTGTCAGGCTCGGAAGAATTTCCTTTGCCCAACGCAAGATTTATAGTACCACAACCATCAATCTCTGTCAACCAGTTTCTCACGAATTTTTTCGCTGGTCTTAGAAAGGAGCTGACAGGTTCCAGCAGTCACGTCGTTGAACGTCGTGATGACAGCCGATTCATTTTCTTTCTTGCATCCTACCGTGATGAGGATTCGATCGGCATATTCCGTCGAAATAATGTGATATATGCCTTCCTGTTCAAGATTGTTAATCTTAGCCAGATGCGGATATTCAATCCGATAACGGAGCACATAGCCATCCGTAACGGTGCAGATTCCGGCTGCTTCCAGTCCCAGCTTCGCCGAGCTGGAATACGCCCGCACCAAGCCGCCGGTTCCCAGCTTCACACCGCCGAAATACCGAGTAACGACCACAACCAGGTTCGTTAGCCCCTCTTCCACCAGCATGCGAAGAATCGGCGGGCCGGAGGTTCCCTGCGGTTCTCCGTCATCGCTCATCCATTGTAATTCCTGTTTCTCGCCAATAACCACAGCGGGCACATTGTGAGAAGCATCCTTATACTCGGATTTAATCATAGCAACATAAGCATGTGCCTCCTCGTAGGAATCCACGGGAGACACATGCGCGATAAAGCGGGATCGTTGAATCACCTGCTCGGCTTCTGCTTCTTGATAAATGGTAAGATAACTCATATTTCAGAAATATCCTCGGGAAATGTATTAGAGAATGTATTTATCCACATCGACCTCGCGAATTTTCTCCTTGAATTTGTTCCGAACGGTCTCCCGATCGATGAGAACGTCGTGGATGGACGGATCCGGCAGATTGTACGACAAATCCTCCAGCAAGGTCTCCATGATGGTATAGAGTCTTCTGGCGCCGATATTCTCTGTCTCTTCATTCATAAGATATGCCATCTCCGCGATTTCATCAATCGCATCATCGGTAAAGTCGATGTTGACGCCTTCCGTCTCCAGAAGGGCTTTCTGTTGCTTTGTCACCGCATTTTCCGGCACCGTCAGGATTTTCTTGAAGGCTTCCTTATCCAGGTTTTTGAGTTCCACCTTGATTGGGAAACGGCCCTGGAGCTCCGGAATCAGGTCGGTCGTCTTGGCGACGTGAAATGCGCCAGCACCGATAAATAACATGTGATCTGTTTTTACCGGGCCATGCTTCGTATTGACCACGCAGCCCTCGACAATCGGCAGAATATCCCGCTGCACGCCTTCCCGGGATACCTCACCGGAGGACATGGAGCTAGCGGAGGCAATTTTGTCGATTTCGTCGATAAAAACAATGCCGTTCTGCTCGGCGTTCTCCAGCGCGTCATCGATGACCTGATCCATGTCAATCATGTTCTGCGCTTCCTGTTCTCTGAGAATGCGGCGCGCTTCCTTCACCGGGAGCTTCTTCATCTTGGTCTTCTTCGGCATCATGTCGCCGAAAATATTGCCAATCGCGATGCTCATGCCTTCGTTCTGCATGTCAAGTTGATTGGTATTCGGTGTCACTTCAATCTCGATTTCCACCAGCTGATCCTCGAGCTTCCCCTCACGAAGGTCTCGGCGAACCTGCTCTCTGGCCATCGCCACATCGTCAGACGATGCGGTCTGCTGCGCCTCCCGCTGCTTGTTCTCATATTCTTCCTTCTGGCTGGTGTATCCGCCACTGTTCAGGATGAAATCGAACGGATTGTTCTTGCTGCCGTCGCCTTTCTTCTTCTTGCCATCCGGAACGAGCGCCTCTACAATGAGGTCCTCGGCGCGGCGGTCCGCCAGGTCATATTTCTCGTCGATTCGCTGCTGCTTGGTGATGCGTACGGACGCCTCCACCAGATCACGAATCATGGATTCGACGTCACGGCCCACATAGCCGACCTCAGTGTATTTGGTGGCTTCGACCTTCACGAACGGTGCTTCCATAATCTTCGCCAGTCTTCTGGCAATCTCCGTCTTGCCGACGCCGGTCGGTCCAATCATGAGGATGTTCTTCGGCGTAACCTCTTCTCTCATCTCATCGCTGAGCTGATTCCGGCGATAACGATTCCGAAGCGCAATCGCCACCGACTTCTTCGCCTCATCCTGGCCGACAATATATTTATCCAGTTCCGCCACGATTTCCTTCGGCGTCATATTCTTAATGTTCGTCATTCTTACGCCTCCTGAAGCTTCTCTACGGAAATATGGTCATTGGTGTATACGCAAATAGATGATGCGATTTCCAGTGACTTGCGCACGATGGTCTCCGCATCCAGTTCGGTATTATCATACAGCGCGCGAGCAGCGGAGTAAGCAAAGTTACCACCGGAGCCGATTGCGACCACATCCATATCCGGAACGATAACCTCACCATTACCGGAAATGACCAGAAGATCGTCCTTGTCCATGACAATCATCAACGCCTCTAAGCTGCGAGCCCCCTTGTCCGAACGCCAGATTTGTGCCAGATCCACTGCGGCCCGCTTCAGATTTCCGCTGTGCTCTTCCAGCTTCTTCTCGAACTTGTCCGTCAGGGAGAAAGCATCGGCCACCGAGCCGGCGAATCCGGTAAGTACGCGGTCGTGGTAGATTTTCTTCACCTTCTTGGCGTTGTTCTTCATGATGGTCGTCTCGCCCATCGTAACCTGACCGTCTCCGCCAATGCAGATATCTCCATTCGGACGTCTGACAGCACAGATGGTTGTGGCATGAAATTCAATTTTACCCATTTGTTATATCCCTTCTTTAGAAATATTGTATAATCATCATTCTTCGCGATAGTCGCATTCCGCATTGGAGCATTTGTACCGGAATTTCTTCGTATTGTTCTCCACCAGAAGCGAGCCGCATTTCGGGCACTTCTTATCCACCGGACGACTCCAGAAAGTGATGTTGCAGTCCGGATATCCGCTGCATCCGTAGAAAATTCGTCCCTTCTTGGACCGTTTCTGCACCAGATCCTTGCCGCAGAGTGGGCATTTAACCCCTACTTTAATCTGAATGGCCTTGGTATTCTTGCACTCCGGATATCCCGTGCAGGCGAGGAACCGCCCGAACCGGCCTTCCTTAATGGCCATCGGTCGTCCGCAGAGCTCACACACTTCATCGCTCAGCACCACTTCCTGCTCGATGCGCTCCACTTCCTGTTCGGCACACTCCAGTTCCTTACGGAAATTGCCATAGAAGTCCTCGATGGTATCCTTCCAAGGTAGCTTCTTCAGCTCCACCGAGTCCAGATTGTCTTCCATCTGTCCGGTGAACTGCACATCCACGATGTCCGCAAAGTATTCGGAAAGAATCTTCGTTACATCGAATCCCAGCTGAGTTGGTAAAAGTGATTTTT
This sequence comes from Oscillospiraceae bacterium, assembly GCA_963630135.1. Lineage (GTDB taxonomy): Bacteria > Bacillota > Clostridia > Peptostreptococcales > Anaerovoracaceae > Mogibacterium_A. The sequence continues at coordinate 1,811 of CAVGMK010000074.1, read as the reverse complement.
TATCCCGCTTAATATACCGACGCGCCCCCAGTGTCGTGATGATGGTCGCATACGTGCTCGGGCGGCCGATATTCTGCTCCTCCATGGTCTTGACCAGGCTGGCCTCCGTATAGCGAGGCGGCGGTGTGGTGAACTTCTGAACCGTCTCGATATTCTGGGCGTTCAGCACTTCGCCTTCCTTCAGCGGCGGGATATTCATCGGCTCATCGTTGGATGAGCTGTTATACACCTTGCGCCACCCGGCGAACTTCGGCGTGGAGCCGGATGCTTTTAGCTCATAATCGCCGCTTTCAATCGCTACCGTAACGGTGTCGCTGACCGCCGGTGCCATCTGAGAAGCGACGAAACGCTGCCAGATTAAGCGGTACAGTTTGTATTGATCGAGCGTCAGGGAATCCTTGAGATCCTCCGGATTCAGGTTAATGTCCGAAGGGCGGATGGCCTCGTGGGCATCCTGGATGTCCTTGTTCTTCTTGTTGGCAAACTTGCCGGAGCCGACATACTCCGACCCCATCATATTCCGAATATATTCCTGTGCCTGGGCCCGCGCACCGTCCGAAATACGAACGGAATCGGTACGGATGTAAGTAACCAGACCGCGAGAGCCGAGGCCCTTGATATCCACGCCTTCGTACAGTTGCTGCGCGATCTGCATGGTGCGGCGTGTCTGGAAGTTCAGGCGATTCGACGCATCCTGCTGCAGCGTGCTGGTGGTGAATGGCGGGTACGGGTTCGTCTTCTTATCCTTCCGAACGATGCCGGTCACTTCGAAACGGCTGCCAGTCAGGTCCTGCCGCACCTTGGTCGCTGCAGCTTCATCGGGAACCACCAGCTTCTTGCCATTTCTTTTAACCACTTGAGCCTTGAACTGATTGCCAAAGTCCGCAAATACGTGCCAGTATTCTTCCGGAATGAAATTCTGGATTTCGTTCTCCCGGTCACAGATGATTTTGAGCGCGGCAGATTGCACGCGGCCCGCGGAGAGCCCGCGGCGAACCTTCTTCCAGAGAAGCGGGCTAATCTGATATCCTACCAGGCGGTCCAGCACGCGGCGCGCCTGTTGCGCATCGACCAGACCCATGTTAATCGGACGCGGGTGCTGAATGGCTTCCTTTACCGCATCTTTGTTAATTTCGTTGAATTCAATTCGGCAAGGCGAGTTCGGGTCGATGCCGAGAAGATACGCAATGTGCCAGGAAATGGCTTCCCCTTCACGGTCGGGGTCGGTTGCCAGAAGGACTTTCTTCGCACTTGCGGCTTCCTTCTTCATCTCATTGATTACCGGCGCCTTACCCCGGATGTTGATATATTCCGGCTCGAAATGGTTGTCCACATCCACCGCCAGCCGGCTCTTCGGAAGATCCCGGACGTGGCCCACCGAAGCGATGACCTTGTAGGACGAGCCCAGGTACTTCCCGATAATTTTCGCCTTCGACGGAGACTCCACAATAAGTAGCGTCTTCGAACGCGAAGCTGCTTTCTTTGCAGCGGTCTTTCTGGCTGTAGTTTTCGTAGCAGCCGCTTTCTTGGCTGGGGTCTTCTTTGTTGCCGAAGTTGCCGACTTCTTGGCTACAGTCTTCTTTGCTGCAGACGTTGCCGACTTCTTCCCTGCTACATTCTTTGCTGCCGCGGTTGTCACGGATTTCGTGGTAGCCGGCATGCTTGCCGTGACCTCCTTCGCTGTGGTCTCCGCCATCGATGGGGTTTCCGCTGCCTCTCTGGTCGGAACCGTGTTCTTTATTGGTTTCGTTGTTTCATTCGCAACTGTTGTCATTCAATTATCACCTCAAAAATATTCTGCAACATTTTAA
>CAVGMK010000073.1:0-17667 GCA_963630135.1 Oscillospiraceae bacterium | reverse complement strand
TATGAAATCAGGTTTTATTGGCATTATCGGAAGACCGAATGTCGGCAAATCCACATTACTGAATCAGATATTAGGCGAGAAGATTGCCATTACCTCGAACAAGCCGCAGACGACTCGGAACCGGATTACCGGTATCTACACGGATATGGCGTTCGAGAATGGCGGCGGGCGGCAGCTAATCTTCCTGGATACGCCGGGTATTCATAAGCCGAAGAACAAGCTGGGGGCGGCTATCAACGAGACGGCGGTCAACACGTACAAGGGTGTGGATGTCATCGTCTTCATCATTGATGGCAGCCGGAAGTTCGGTGCGGGAGACCAATATCTCCTGGACATGATTCAGGAAGTGGACACGCCGAAGATTCTCGCCATCAACAAGATGGATATGATGAAGCCGGAAGATTATCTGGAACTCTACAACCGCTATTCTGCACTGAATCTCTTCGATGATATCTACGGCATTTCCGCACTCAACGGCACCAATGTCGAGGAGCTGGTGGACCGTCTTACCGGATACATGGAAGAGGGACCGATGTACTATCCGGAGGATATGGCGACGGATCATCCGGAGCGTTTCATCGTCAGTGAGATTATCCGAGAGAAGCTGCTGGAATACCTCAGCGAAGAAGTGCCGCACGGTGTGTTTGTGGAAATCGAATCCTTTGAAGAGAAGCCGACCATCACGAATATCGGAGCCGTCATCTATTGTGAACGCAAGTCCCACAAGAGCATCATCATCGGCAAGGGTGGCCGGAAGCTCAAGGGCGTGGGCAAGAGTGCCCGTCTGGAGATTGAGGCACTTCTTGGAACGAAGGTCTTCCTCTCCCTCTGGGTCAAGGTTAAGGAGAACTGGCGGGATTCCGAGCGCACGATTCGCAATTTCGGTTATAAAGATGAATAGTATTGTGACTGAATATGCTGATTACAACAGAAGGAATTGTCCTAAAACAGAATAAGATTGCCAACAACCGTCGTATGATTGTGCTCTTCACGAAGGATTATGGAAAGATTTCCGCGGGAACCGGTCTCTCGGAGCGGGGTCGGAATAAGTCGGCCTTGGCGCTTCGTCCTTTTACCTACTCCGAGTACGAAATATTTCGAAATCGGGAGTACTACAATATCAATGGAGCGAGCGTGAAGCGGAGCTTCTACTCCATCGGCGAGGACATCGACCGGTACATGGTGGCGTCCCGCGTGATTGAATACCTCAATGGAACGCTGGAGGAAGGGCGGCCGCAGCCCCGGACTTTCGAACTTACAATAGAGTTCATGAACGCCATCACGGAAGCGAAGGGCAACTACGAGACGATGCTGTACGCCTATCTGATTAAGACGCTCGGAATGCAAGGCATCATGCCGGAGCTCGGGCGCTGTGTGGACTGCGGGAAGCCGCGGGAACGGATCGAGGGGCCGCTCCGGTTCTCGGTTGCCGGTGGTGGTATCCTGTGCGAGGACTGCTACCGTGAGGAGAAAAGCGACCCGCGAACATTGATTTTCAAGCCTCATTTTGATATAGTTGAAGTGATTAAGTACATGGTGAGAAATTCTCTTGCCACGTTCTCCAGAATCCAGCTGAAGCCGGAAGTTCAGCGGGAACTGAAGGACATACTCGCGGCATATCTGGATTATTATCTGAATGTGCAAATAATGAAAAGCGATTTTGATTCCTGAGAATCCATCCCAGATAGAGTCAGTATCGCAGTAAGGAGACAAATATGGAAATTACATTGGAAAAAATCGAATTAGTCAAGGATCGTACCGGTGTAAGCTACAAGGAAGCAAAGGCTGCACTGGAAGCAGCAGATGGGAGCGTCGTAGACGCGATTATCAATATTGAAGAGTCGATGGATTACACCAACTCGGTTGGCGGAAACGGCTCGGCGAAGGAGAATGCCATCATTCGTGCCATCAAGGACACCATCGCGAAGGGCAACATGTCCCGCATTATCGTTCGCAAGGGGGACAGCATCCTGCTGAACCTGCCGCTGACGGTAGGCGCTGTGGGCGTCGTCGTGGCACCGATGGCCATCATCTACGGCATCATTGCGGCAGCCGGATTCAATTGCAAGATTGAGTTCGTGAATGACAAGGGTCAAATCACGGACATCAATGGGAAGGTCAAAAAACAATATCGCAAGGCGAGAGCGGCCGGCCAGGTCTACTATGACAAGGGTATGGAGACTGTAGACCGCTTCAAGGAAAGCGAGTTCTACGGCGATCTCAAGGAACAGGGTTCGGCGATGTATTACGACCTCAAGGATAAGGGCCAGGATATGTTCGGCGATCTGGTGGATAAGGGTCAGGACATGTTCGGTGACTTAGTTGACAAGGGTCAGGATATGTTCGATGGCATCAAGGATAAGAGCCAGGATGTGTTGGACGACCTCAAAGAGAAGACCGATGGCATCGATACCGATAAGGTGAAGGAAGGTCTGGATGACCTCTGGAAGAAGGGAAGCGATTTCTTCCACAAGAATGAAGAACCGGAAGATGAGGATTTCTTCGAATCTTTCGATCTGGATGTCGATGATGGGGAGCCGGTTGTGGAAGTAGACGCTCCGGCAGAAGCTCCAGCAGAAGCGGACGTTGCACCGGAAGTGGCTACAGAAGCACCGGAAACTGCACCGGTAGAAGCTGCAGAGGATGAGGAAACGGCACCGACAGAAGAGGACAGCGATTACGCGGTTAGCGAAGAGACGAAGGATGAGCTGGCCAAGGTGCTGGAGGAAGTCGCACACGAGAGCGGTATTGATAACCTGTAAGAATTCATTGCGTGGATAACCGGCAGATGAAGTGCTTCCGAGGGAATCTATGGGTGCATCTCTAGGGCGCGTCCCTGTAGCGCGTCTCTATGGAATGAAACTTGCTAGAGAGAAACGGAAGCGGTAATCTGCGGAACATCAATATTATATTTTGAATTGGAGAGTAAAGAGAATAATGGCAGAGAACAACAAGGTAACAATGGAGAAGATTAAGGCGCTGTGCAGCAACAGAGGATTCATCTTCCCGGGATCGGAAATCTATGGCGGACTGGCAAACACTTGGGACTACGGCCCACTGGGCGTGCTATTCAAGAACAATGTCAAGAAGGCTTGGTGGAAGAAGTTCGTCCAGGAGTCCAAATACAACGTCGGACTGGATGCCGCTATCCTGATGAATCCGGAGACATGGGTAGCCAGCGGTCACGTAGGCGGCTTCTCGGATCCGTTGATTGACTGCAAGAATTGCAAATCCAGACACAGAGCGGACCATCTGATTGAGGAATATTCGAAGGCCCAGGGCGAAGCCATCGCTTGTGACGGCTGGGATAACGAGAAGCTGGAGAATTACATCAAGGAGAACAACGTACCTTGCCCGGATTGCGGCAAGTCGGATTTCACGCCGATTCGGAAGTTCAACCTGATGTTCAAGACTTTCCAGGGCGTTACCGAGGATTCCAAATCCGAGATTTATCTTCGTCCGGAGACCGCGCAGGGTATCTTTGTCAACTTCAAGAGCGTACAGCGCGCTTCCCGTAAGAAGATTCCGTTCGGTATTGCTCAGATTGGTAAGTCGTTCCGTAACGAGATTACACCGGGCAACTTCACCTTCCGTACCAGAGAATTTGAGCAGATGGAGCTGGAATTCTTCTGCGCACCGGGAACCGACATGGAATGGTTCGCTTATTGGAAGCAATATGCCCAGGATTTCCTGAAGAACCTCGGCATGAACATGGACAACATCCGCGTTCGCGACCACTCGAAGGAAGAGCTGTCTCACTACAGCAATGCGACATCCGACCTGGAATACCTGTTCCCGTTCGGCTGGGGTGAGCTGTGGGGCATTGCGGATCGTACGAATTTCGACCTGACCCAGCATCAGAATCATTCCGGCCAGGACATGTCCTATATGGATCCGGAGACTCACGAGAAGTATGTTCCGTACTGCATCGAGCCTTCTCTGGGTGCGGATCGTGTAGCGCTTGCGTTCCTGATTGACGCTTACGAGGAAGAGACCCTGACTGACGCCAAGGGTAAGGAAGACACCCGCGTTGTCCAGCATCTCCACCCGGCACTGGCGCCGTACAAGGTAGCTGTTCTTCCGCTCTCCAACAAGCTCAAGGAACAGGCGGAGCCAATCTACGAAGAGCTAAGCAAATACTTCAGCACCGATTATGATACATCCGGTTCGATTGGTAAGAGATACCGCCGCCAGGATGAAATCGGTACCCCATTCTGCATCTGCGTCGATTTCGATACGGCAGAAGATAACTGTGTCACCATACGAGACAGAGACACGATGGAACAGATTCGTCTGCCGCTGTCTGACGTGCGTGAATATATTAATGAAAAGCTGGTCTTCTAACATCAGCGGTATAACAAAGGAGAACGTTTTATGAGCAAATTTGTTTATTCATTCAATGAAGGCTCCAAGGACATGAGAGACCTTCTGGGAGGTAAGGGTGCCAACCTAGCTGAGATGACAAAGATTGGTCTTCCGGTTCCGTTCGGATTCACCATCACCACCGATGCGTGCAAGGACTACCTGAACAAGGGCGGCGAGCTTGCCGATGAAATTGTCCAGGAAGTATATGAGCACCTGGATGAGCTGGAACAGGTCATGGGCAAGAAGTTCGGCGACATCGAGAATCCTCTTCTGGTATCGGTTCGTTCCGGTGCACCAATCTCCATGCCGGGCATGATGGACACCATCCTGAACCTCGGACTGAATGATGATTCCGTAAAGGGTCTTGCGGCAAAGACCGGCAATGACCGTTTTGCTTATGACAGCTACAGAAGATTTATCCAGATGTTCGGCGATGTCGTTATGGAGATTTCGAAATCCAAGTTCGATGCGATTTTTGATGGCCGCAAGAAAGAAGTAGGCGCAGAGTATGACGTTGACCTGAATACAGAGGACCTGCAGGTTATCATTGAAGGATACAAGGCCCTGGTGAAGGAAGAGCTCGGCAGAGACTTCCCACAGGATCCGAAAGATCAGCTGATGGAAGCCATTCAGGCTGTATTCCGTTCTTGGAATAATGACAGAGCTATCCTCTACAGAAAGCTCAACAACATCTCCGCATCCCTTGGAACTGCCGTTAACGTACAGTCCATGGTATTCGGAAATACCGGCGACCAGTCCGGTACCGGCGTTGCCTTCACCAGAAGCCCGGTTAACGGCGAGAACCGCATCTTCGGCGAGTTCCTGGTAAATGCCCAGGGCGAGGATGTCGTTGCAGGTATCCGTACTCCACAGCCTATCGATAAGATGAAGGAAGCATTCCCGGAAGTATACGAGAAGTTCGAAGACATTGCGGGAATCCTGGAGAACCACTATAAAGACATGCAGGATATGGAGTTCACCGTAGAAGACGGCAAGCTCTTCATGCTGCAGACCAGAAACGGCAAGAGAACAGCAGAAGCTGCTGTGAAGGTTGCCGTAGATATGGTAAATGAGGGCAAGATTGACAAAGAGACGGCCATCATGCGTATCGCCCCGGAGCAGATTGACCAGCTCCTGCACCCAACATTCGACGCCGATGAGCTGAAGAAGCACACGCCAATCGCTACCGGTCTGCCGGCATCCCCGGGCGCTGCTTGCGGCGAGATCGTATTCAGTGCAGACGATGCGGCTGCAGCTAACGAAGCTGGCCACAAGGTGGTACTGGTTCGGGAAGAGACTTCTCCGGAAGACCTTGCCGGAATGGTTGCTGCAGAGGGTATCCTGACCGCTCGTGGCGGCATGACCTCTCACGCTGCCGTTGTTGCACGTGGTATGGGTAAGTGCTGTGTTGCTGGATGCCATGCCATCACGGTATACGAGAACGAGAAATACATGGAAATTGACGGCGTGAAGTACAAGGAAGGAGATGTCATCTCCATCAATGGTACAGATGGTAACGTATTCGCCGCAAATATCGAGACGAAGGCACCGGAACTGTCCGGTAACTTCGGAACCATCATGAAGTGGGCAGATGAAATCCGTACCCTCGGCGTTCGTACGAATGCGGACAATCCACGTGATGCGAAGCAGGCGCTGGCATTCGGTGCAGAAGGTATCGGTCTGTGCAGAACCGAGCATATGTTCTTCGAGGACGAGAGAATCCCGAAGATTCGTCGCATGATTCTGGCAGATACCGAAGAAGAGCGCAGAGAAGCACTGGCTGGACTGCTACCATATCAGAAGGGCGACTTCAAGGGCATCTACGAAGCGATGCAGGGTAAGCCGGTAACCATCCGTCTCCTGGATCCACCGCTTCATGAGTTCCTGCCGAAGAACGAAGAAGATATGAAGGAATTATCGGCACAGTTCAATATTCCGCTGGAGAAGATTAAGACGAAGACCATCGAACTGCACGAGTTCAACCCGATGCTGGGACACAGAGGTTGCCGTCTGGCGGTAACTTATCCGGAAATCGCCGAGATGCAGACGGAAGCCATCATTACGGCTGCATTGGAAGTGAAGAAGGAGACCGGAATCGATATCAAGCCGGAAATCATGGTACCACTGGTTGGTAGCGCCAACGAGCTGAAGTTCGTGAAGAAGACCATCGATGAGACGGCCGAGAAGTGCTTCGAGGCAGCCGGCGAGAGGCTCAATTATATGGTGGGAACCATGATTGAGATTCCAAGAGCGGCACTGACAGCAGATGAAATCGCAGAAGACGCGGAATTCTTCTCCTTCGGTACGAACGACCTGACTCAGATGGGATTCGGTTTCTCCAGAGACGATACCGGTAAGATTATCAAGGAATACGTGAACCTGGGTGTACTGGAAGAGGATCCATTCCAGGCTCTGGACCAGAAGGGTATCGGCAAACTGGTAAAGATGGCCGTAGAAGACGGCAAGAAGACCAGACCGAACATCAAGCTGGGAATTTGCGGCGAGCACGGTGGTAACCCGAAGACCATCGACTTCTGCCACAGAATCGGCCTGAATTACGTATCTTGCTCCCCATTCCGTGTTCCGATTGCACGCCTTGCTGCTGCACAGGCTGCCATCCGCAACAAATAATCGATAGGGAAATGAGAAATAGGGTGAGACGAGAAATTTGTCTCACCCTATATTGCTTGCGATGAATCGTGACATCAGCTTTGCCAAGTAAGCAGGTGGTGAATCATGACATTGGCTTCACCAAGTAAGCATGCGATGATAGGAATATTATGAACTGGCTAGAAAAATTCGAAGATAAATTCACGGCAGTGGCAAACGTCTGTTATATCATTGCCGGTAACGTTATTTATGCAGTGAGCATCAACGTGCTGATTACACCGATGAGCCTCTATAACGGCGGCTTCCTCGGAATCGCCCAGCTGCTGCGGTTGTTTTTTGTCGATGTACTCCACTTCTCGGGCCCACCGGGAATGGATATCACGGGAATCATCTATTTCGCCATGAACGTCCCGCTATTCTATTACGCATACCGGGCGGTTGGCATTAAATTCTCAGCGAAATCCCTGGTGTCCATCGGCATTTCATCCCTCTGCCTGACGCTGGTACCGGTTCCGAGCGAGCCGGTATTCGACGACTACCTGTCCGCCTGCGTGGTGGCGGGCGTCATCGGTGGCGTGGGCTCCGGCATGATTCTCCGCGGCGGAAGTTCGACCGGCGGCTCTGACATCATCGGTGTCTGCATGTCGAAGACCCACCCGAATACGAGCGTGGGACAGATTAACGTGCTGTTCAACGTGGCTGTGTACGGCATCTGCACGGTGGTATTCAACATCCGTATCGCCATCTATTCCTTCATCTACACCACGATTCGCTCCACCTTCATGGACCGCATGCACACGCAGAATATCAATTCGCAGGTGATGATTATCACCAAGAAGGACGGCATTGATAAGCTGATTGCCAGCGACATGGGCCGTGGCGTGACCCGCTGGGAGGGCAAAGGCGCCTTCACCGAAGACGACGTCCACATTATGGTGGTGGCCATCACCAAATACGAGGTCACCCATCTCCAGAACCTTGTCGCCTCGATTGACCCGCGCGCGTTCATTCTCCTGAACGATGGCGAGCGAATTATCGGCAACTTCAAGAAGCATCTGGGCTAGTGGTTCGTGGCCCGTGGCCGGCAAGCGTAGCTCCCGGATATTTGGCATTTGGCGCCTGGATAGGCGAAAGGCGGAATCCCCGGTGAATGACGGATTCGACAGAAATGAAATATCCGGTAATCCGTGGTATACCTCTGTGCTCCTTGAAACGAATACGATTGGCAAGCATGCCATTGAACGAAACGCCGTTGCAGAATAGAATCTGTCAAAAATAGCGACCGGATTCATCCGGTCGCTATTATAATGGGTAAATTTCTGCGCTAGGTTAGTAGAGCAGCACGATGTTGACACCCAGCCATCGCCGGATTAATCCAGCCGCATATCGATGGTGCCAACGCCGTCCGACACGTCTACCTGTGCCAGTGCGCCGTTAATCAGGGTCATGCACGGTTTCACGTGACCGATGTCGCAGTTCCAGACAATCGGAATATCGAAGCATTTCGATAAGAGCGACAGGTAGCTCCCGTCTTCTGCATCGTGGTCAAACATCACGCGTCCGAACAGGATGCCGACAGCGCCTTGGAAGTATCCGGAATATTTCATCTGAAGCATGGTGAGATAGAGCGTCTCCGGTGTCATATCGAACGGGTCGAAGTACCAGATGATGCCGTCCTTCGCGTATTTCGCGAGGAAATTCTTCGTGCCGTCGTATGGCGTGCCAATCAGCTTCGCGATGCAATCGATGCACCCGCCGATAATCCGGCCTTCGAAATGAACCGGGGTAGCCACGCCATGATGGCGGCTGTCCCAATATACATCTGCCGTCAGCTCCGGTGCCGCGCTGAAATCCTTGATGTGATTGTATTTGTCGAAGGAATGCTGCGTAATCAGATTGCCCTTCAGTATCTCCAGCATGTTATTCTGGAATGGATGAAGCGGATCCCAATCAAAGGTTCCGGCATTGAATCCATACATCGTCGCAATGTCCAGCTTCGTCGTAATCGGGTAGAGCAGATTGGTCGGGTCGCTGGCACCGGCAATCCACTTCGGATTGTCAGCAATCTCGCCCCAGTTGACATAGGGCAGCATTTCCATCGCGTAGTCGCCTCCGGAAGCGGAGAGAACAGCGGAAACTTTCGGGTCCGTCACCACCTGAGAGAGTTCTTTTGCGCGAATTTCACCGGTGGCAGATGGTTCGCTATCGTTGCGAACGCTCTCGGTCTCGGTGATTTCGTAGCCCGCTTGCTTCAGTGTGCGAAGCGAGGCATCGAAGGAATCAGGTTTGTGACCGATGCCGGCGCTTGGTGCGCAGATGCCCAGCGTGTCGCCGGCCTGCGGAAATTTCGGAAATATCATATGGTGTTCCTTTCTCCTATCATTTCTTTATCATGCTGCATGTGAATCCCGGGGAAGTCAACTACTCACCACCTAAAGGTAGTGGGCTTGTAACTGCCCAGTCGTAGTATCGGTTTCCGCCTAGACCCTAAGATTCTGCATCTGGGGAAATGACAATGACGTTCGGAAGAATTCTGCAGCAACATCGTTATTCATGCCAGATTATCCATACCGGAATCTGGTGATGTAAGATTCATCACAGTTTCGTTCGGATGCCTTGGCTAATTATTCTGCTGCTCGTCCTGGAATGTTCCTTGCAAGCCGTTGGAGAAGAGCAGACCGCAGGTGACATACATGGAGTACGGCGACTGGACGACGGTGAGCCCCAGAGACTCTGCCAGCTTCACCAATGTTGGGTCCGGTTCGTTCCGTCCGATAAAAATTACACAAGATATACCCATCAAATCGGCGGTGCGTATTACCTGTGGGTTGTACAGGGCGGTGATGAGAATGGACTTATCATTGGAATAAGCCAGCATGTGGCTCATCATATCGGAGGAAAAAGCACTCTTGAGTTCCAGCTCCGGATTGCTGTTTTTCGTGAGAACACGGGCATCCAGGAGATCTACCAGGTCTTTCAGATACATAACGACTCCTTGCATAATCTTTAGTGCATAAAAAAGATTTAATTATACGATTAATCTAATTAAAATAACGCAATTTAATTAGACTAATGTAACAAATAAAAATCGCAAAATTGGTTAGTGAGATAACAATTCTTGCAAACCAATTATAAAGAATCGTATAATTATAATGCAAGGCGAATTTTGAAGTCAGATAAGGAGGTATGGTCTGATGAGAGTTTCAAATGTTCCGTTCAATGGCACAGCTGAACAGGAAACCGAACTTCGTAAGGTCATTGAAGCGCACAAAGGAGAAAAGGGCTCCCTGATGCCAATTATGCAGGCAGCACAAGAAATCTATGGCTACCTGCCGTACGAAGTACAGAAAATTATTTCGGATGAAACCGGAATTCCAATGGAGAAGATCTACGGAGTAGCGACGTTCTATGCGCAATTCAGTATGTCTCCAAAGGGACAGTACGAGGTTTCCGTCTGTCTCGGTACCGCATGTTATGTTAAGGGTGCCGGAGCAATCCTGGAAGAGGTGGAGAAACAGCTTGGAATTGGTGACGGTGAATGCACGTCGGATGGCAAGTTCTCCCTGGATACCTGCCGCTGCGTTGGTGCATGCGGTCTGGCTCCGGTCATGATTGTAAGCGGAGATGTCTACGGCAAGATTACGGCCGACGATGTCGCTGACATTCTGAAGAAGTATGCGTAAGTCAGTACACAGATAATCCGAGATGGAGGAAAATAATGAAATCATTAGAAGAACTCAAAGTCATTCGGGACAGAATGCAATGTCAGGTCGCTCCGAGACGTGCATCCGAAGACGTAATTAATACAGCGACAAGCGGCGGGGACGCGCCGAGCAAATTCGTACTCGTGTGCGGCGGTACCGGTTGCCACTCCGGACACAGCCAGGACGTGATGGACCGCTTCAATGAACTGATTGCGGAATCCGGCATGGAGAAGGATGTGAAAGTCATTCAGACCGGATGTCAGGGACTCTGCGCGAAGGGACCGATTGTGGTTATTCATCCGGGCGGAACCTTCTACGAAGAAGTGAATCCGGAGAAGGCTGAGAAGATTTTTGAAGAGCATGTGGTGAATGGCACGCCGGCAGATGCCTATCTCCTGAGAGAAGAGAATGCCAAGGGCTCTGACGCAGACTTCCACTTCTACAAGAAGCAGACCCGTATTGCGCTCCGTAACTGCGGCGTTATCGATCCGGAGAATGTGGATGAATACATCGGTATGGGTGGTTATGAGGCGCTTGGCCGCGCACTGACAACCATGTCCCCGGATGAGGTTATCCAGGTGGTTCTGGATAGTGGACTCAGAGGCCGTGGTGGTGCCGGATTCCCAACCGGTAAGAAGTGGAAATTTGCCTGCGCGAACCGTGGACAAGTTCAGAAGTACGTATGCTGCAACGCCGACGAGGGTGACCCGGGCGCGTTCATGGATCGTTCCATTCTGGAAGGTGACCCACATAGCGTACTGGAAGCCATGGCTATTGCCGGTTACGCTATCGGCGCAGACCAGGGTTACATCTACGTTCGTGCAGAGTATCCGATTGCCGTTGAACGTCTGCGCATTGCCATTCGTCAGGCAAGAGAATATGGATTCCTGGGCAAGAACATCTTCGGTTCGGACTTCAGCTTCGATATCGATCTGAGACTGGGTGCCGGCGCATTCGTATGCGGCGAGGAAACCGCTCTTATGACATCCATCGAAGGTAACCGCGGTGAGCCGCATCCACGTCCACCGTTCCCGGCAGTGAAGGGCCTGTTCGAATCCCCAACGATTCTGAACAACGTAGAGACCTATGCCAATATTCCGGAAATCATTGTGAAGGGTGCCGACTGGTTCGCTTCCATGGGTACCGAGACCTCCAAGGGTACGAAGGTATTCGCTCTGGGCGGCAAAGTAAATAACACCGGACTGGTGGAAATCCCGATGGGAACCACATTGAGAGAAGTCATTGAGGACATCGGTGGCGGCGTGCCGAAGGGCAAGAAGTTCAAGGCTGCTCAGACCGGCGGACCTTCCGGCGGATGCATCCCTTACCAGTATTTCGACATTCCAATCGATTACGAGACTCTGAAGAGCATCGGTTGCATGATGGGTTCCGGCGGAATGATCGTTATGGATGAAGACAACTGCATGGTAGACATTGCGAAGTTCTTCCTCGAATTCACGGTAAGTGAATCCTGCGGTAAGTGCACACCATGTCGTATCGGCACCAAGCGTATGCTCGAGATTCTCACCCGTATCACCGAAGGAAAAGGTGAGATGGAAGACCTGGATAAGCTGGAAGAGCTGGCGAAGTACATTCAAGCCAACTCCCTGTGCGGACTGGGACAGACGGCGCCGAACCCGGTTCTCTCTACCATGAGATTCTTCCGCGACGAATATGTAGCACATATCAAGGACAAGAAATGTCCGGCTGGCGTCTGCAAAGCGCTGTGCTCGTATGAAATTGATCCGGAGAAGTGCAAAGGCTGCACGCTCTGTGCAAGAAACTGCCCGGCAGATGCAATTATCGGTTCTGTCAAAGAGCCTCATCGTATTGATCCTGAGAAATGTATCAAGTGCGGCGCATGCAAAGATAACTGCCGTTTCGGCGCAGTGGTATTCAAGTAGTGGAGGTTCAAAATGGCTGATATCAAATTAACAATCGATAATATTGAAGTGACGGTACCAGAAGGCTCCACTCTTCTCGAGGCGGCACACGCAGCCGGAATCGAAATTCCGACATTGTGTTACCTGAAGGAAATCAACGAGATTGGTGCCTGTCGTATCTGCCTCTGCGAAGTAGAAGGCGCAAGAGGCCTGGTCGCTGCCTGCGTATATCCGGTAACGGATGGCATGGTAGCGCACACCAACACCGAGAAAGTTCGGGAAGCAAGAAAGAAGACGCTGCAGCTGATTATTTCCGACCACAACATGGACTGCCTGGCTTGCGTTCGCAACGGAAACTGCGAACTGCAGAAGCTCTGCAAGCGTTATGGCGTGACGGATACGGACTACTATGCCGGGAAGAAGAATACTTTTAGCCTGGATACCAGCTCCAAATCCATTGTCAGAGATAACAACAAGTGCATTCTGTGCCGCAGATGTATCGGCGCTTGCGCGAATGCACAGGGAATTGGCGTTATCGGCGCGAACAACCGTGGTTTCGAGACCTACGTGGGCAGCGCTTTCAACCTGCCGATTGCTGAGACCAGCTGCGTGAACTGCGGCCAGTGCGTTGTTGCCTGTCCGGTAGGCGCACTCTACGAGAAGGATTCCACCGCGGATGTGAAGGCGGCGCTGGAAGATCCGGACAAATTCGTTGTCGTACAGGCGGCTCCGTCCACCCGTGTCGGCCTGGGCGAGTACTTCGGCCTGCCGATTGGCACTGTTGTCGAGGGTCAGATGTCCGCAGCGCTTCATCGCCTCGGATTCGACCGCGTGTTCGATACCAACTTCTCCGCAGACCTCACGATTCTGGAAGAGGCGCATGAGCTGATTGACCGCGTTCAGAACGGCGGCGTGCTTCCGCTGATTACTTCCTGCTCGCCGGGTTGGGTCAAGTTCTGTGAGCACTATTATCCGGACCTGCTGCCGAACGTGTCCAGCTGCAAATCTCCGCAGCAGATGTTCGGAGCCGTGGTAAAAACATATTACGCTGAAACCATGGGTATTCCGGTGGATAAAATCGTATCGGTTTCCATCATGCCTTGCACCGCGAAGAAGTTCGAGTGTGACCGTCCGGATCAGGATGCCGCAGGCGTACCGGATGTGGATTATGCACTGACCACCAGAGAGCTGGGGTCCATGATTAACGAGGCCGGCATTGATTTCGTCAACCTCGAAGAAATGCCATATGACAGCCCGCTGGGTGATTACACCGGTGCCGGCGTTATCTTCGGCGCCACCGGCGGCGTAATGGAAGCGGCACTTCGGACCGCAGTGGAGACCATCACCGGCGAAGAGCTGGAGAACGTGGAATTCACCGATGTTCGCGGCGTGGAAGGCGTGAAGGAAGCTTCCTACAATGTAGGCGGTCTGGAAGTGAATGTTGCCGTTGCCAGCGGTCTGGCGAATGCCAGAAAGGTGCTGGACATGATTCGTTCCGGCGAGAAGAATTACACCTTCGTCGAGATCATGGCATGCCCGGGCGGATGCGTTAACGGCGGCGGACAGCCAATCGTGGATTCGGCTATCCGTAACTTCATGGACGTTCGCGAGGTTCGTGCGAAGGGACTCTACGAGTTGGATAAGAATAAGCCGCTCCGGAAGTCTCACGAGAACCCGGATGTACAGGAACTGTACAAGTCCTACTTCGGAGAACCGGGAAGCGAGAAGGCGCACCACATCCTGCACACGAAATACATTCCGCGTCAGGTGAACCAGGACTAGTTGAAATATTCATGTGACTTCGGATGAACGAGGCGTGATTTCAGAAGGAAACTGGTTCTGTAGAGTAAAGGCGAATCGAAGAATGCCGAATTGTTCTGTGGGATGAAATTAATTCAGATGAACAGAATGGAATATTCCGGGAACGAAAATTTGTAATTCGAAAGGCGAGGCTGAATCGGCCTCGCCTTTTCCTGTGTACTGATGGAGGTGACAAGCTACTTCTGATTCGTCATCTCGTTAGGAGACACCGTTCTTGTGAATTTCAGACCCCGCGAATGATGGATGGCTTGCAGGCAAAATTCAAAATAATATTTCCGGAATCTCCATTCATTTATCACAGTTGAATCATCCCGGCACTTGAAGCGGCACGTTTCGATATGGTATCATTTCTCATATTGTGTTATCGGAGGAGGGTTGTTTTGAAAGTAGTACTGACAACATTATTCATGGCCATGGTACCGGTGATTGAACTTCGCGGCGCCATTCCGTTCGGCGTAGTGGAAGGCTTAAGCGTTAGCCAGGCGCTAATCCTATCCATCATCGGGAACCTGATTCCGGTTCCGGTTCTTCTAATTTTCACCAAGAAGGTCTTCGAATGGATTCGGACGAAGAGTGACAAGCTGAATTCTTTCGTCTGCAAGATGGAGGCGAGAGCAGAAGCGAAGAAGGCCACCGTCGAGAAGTATGAATTCTTCGGCCTGATGATTCTGGTTGCCATTCCGCTTCCGGGAACGGGCGCGTGGACCGGCTGCCTGGTGGCGGCCATGATGGAACTCAAGTTCCGCAAGGCCTTCCCGGCGATTGCGCTGGGCGTGGTGATTGCCGGACTGATAGTATCCTGGGTCACCTACGGCGTAGAGATGTTCGTGTAGACCAAAGAACGTTCAAGGCAAAGGCATCACGCAGGATTTCTGCTATTCGTGTCGCTTCTTTAGATTATTATGCTAGCATTCATTGTGGCTTGGATTATTGCCGGAAGGCAGTTCCTCTCCCAGATAGTTCCGGTTGAAGAACTCATCCAGCGGCTCGTCCAGGAGCATGTAGTTCATGAATGCATCCAGTTCTGTGGAAGCGGTTGTCACTGCCTTATTCAGCGCATCGAACATTCTTCCGTTGCATTCCATCGCGCGAGGTTCCGGATCCTCCCGGTAGATCATATCGCGGCTGTCCCGTATGGATTCCTTCGGGATGAGGGAGAGCAGGCGGTAGATGGTGTGGCGGGTGCTTCTCTTCGGCTGGCTGAAAGCAGAGAGGATGCTGTTCATGGTCTCGATGGCCTCATGAGTTCGGGACGGCGTGGTGGAGCGATAGAAACCGGAGATGATTTCGTCCAGATGCTCGCTGTGCGGGAACAGCCGGTCGAGATTGACGCGGCGAGGCGACTTCCGGCAAATTTGCAGGACGAAATTGTCGAATTCCCGTTCGAGTTTGCCGTGTGTCAGGCTACTTTTGGCCATATATTCGGTAACAATCGGGTGGCAGTAAGCGTCCAGCACGAAGTGGTTAATGCAGCCGAAGATGTAACTGTAGGCCTCCGGCTTGGGATTGGCCTTCAGCTTCGCGGCGGCACCTTGCAGGAATTCCCGACCCGGCGCGTTATGAATCTGACTACCTTCCTTCTTCAAGGCGTTCTTCGTCCACGGGCGGTAGAAGGCCAGGAAGTCCGGGCCATGGAGACCCATCATGTAGGCGTCTAACGTGTCACCGTCGTGGTTGATGATATCTTTGACGTCGCCCGGCATGATGCGAACGACTTCATTTCCGAAATAATAATGTGCGTAATGAGATGGCATGTCGTTACTCCTTCCATAATCATTATTGCCATTATAACGAAATGAATTTTATACATCAATAATAAATTTATGCACTCCGAAGCAGATTCCTGTTTGAAATGGGACCGTAGATATGTATAATGTAATGCGGAAGAAAAATTATTGTTATGGTTACAAAGAGTAGGAGTGTTTATGAGCAAAAGACGTATTATTCAGGTGAATGAGAAGGTGCCTCTAACCATGGGAATTCCTCTCAGTATTCAGCACACCTTTGCGATGTTCAGTGCATCCGTATTGGTTCCGTACATTCTGGGAATCAGCCCGGCAATTGCACTTCTCATGAATGGTGTCGGCACGTTATTATTTATTCTTATTACGAAGGGCAAATCCCCGGCTTACCTGGGATCCAGCTTCGCATTCATCTCACCGGCATTGCTGGTTATGCAGGACATGGGTTATGAATACGCACTCGGCGGATTCGTTGTAACCGGTGTTATTTTTATGATTGTCGCAGTTATCGTCAAATTCGTCGGCGTCAAATGGATTGACGTGGTTCTGCCGCCGGCAGCCATGGGCCCGGTAGTTGCTCTGATTGGTCTCGAGCTGGCAAGCAATGCGGCTCAGAACGGCGGCATCGTCCTGACCGATACCTACACCGAGATCAACCCGAAGTTCGTCATCGTCTTCCTGGTAACGCTAGGCTTCGCCATCATTGGCCAGGTGCTGTATCGCGGCTTCGCATCGGCAATCGCTATTCTGATTGCTATCGTTATCGGTTACGTCGTAGCTCTCCTGATGGGTATCGTGGACTTCACGTCCCTTCAGACTCAGTCCTGGTTCGCCCTGCCGAACTTCATGGCACCGAAGTTCAACCTGCAGGCCATCCTGATTATCGTCCCGGCGACGCTGGTTGTCATCTCGGAACACATCGGCCACCAGGTTGTTACCTCCGAGATTATCGGCAAAGACCTCCTCAAGGATCCGGGCCTGCACCGTACGCTCTTCTCCGACGGTCTTTCCACCACGCTGTCCGGTCTCTGCGGTTCCGTACCGACCACCACATACGGCGAGAACATCGGCGTTATGGCCATCACGAAAGTCTACAGCGTATGGGTTATCGGCGGCGCAGCTGTATTCTCTATCATGCTGTCCTTCATCGGTAAGGCTTCCGGCCTGATCGAGACCATTCCGTCCCCGGTTATGGGCGGTGTCAGCTTCCTGTTGTACGGCATGATTGGCGCATCCGGTATCCGCCTGATGGTCGATTCCAAAGTCGATTACTCCAAGGCAAGAAACCTCGCGATGACATCGGTTATCTTCGTTACCGGTCTTTCCGGCGCGTTCATCCAGATCGGCTCCGTGCAGCTGACCGGAATGAGCCTGTCCGCGCTCGTCGGTATGTCGATGGGGCTGATTTTCTACGTTCTCGACAGACTCCACCTCACCAACGATTACGAAGAGGTAGAAGGGGAAGCCGAGGTCGCAGCAGAATAATCTGTGCCCGGATATTTTCCGCCAAAAATAAGAGTTCCCGCCCGTGCACCTTCGGTG
>CAVGMK010000072.1:0-16557 GCA_963630135.1 Oscillospiraceae bacterium | reverse complement strand
CGCACAGGAAATCCGCATTGTCCAATCCGGCTTCAATCGCTTCTTCTCTTCTTCGAGTATAGAATTCCGCGTAGAAGGCAAGCTTATACGGGTTGGAGTAGAAAATGCCGACCAGGCCGACGGTGAGAAGATCCAGAATCGACCAGCCCAGGAAGCTGCAGTCTGCCACGAAAAGTTCCCATTTGTGTCCCTTCATCATCTGACGGGACAGTGTGATGGCCTGGTTGGCCTTAATCTTCGGATTCTCCGCCATGATATAAGGAAGCATCGAATAAGAATAATGCTTAATGACTGCGCCGACGATGGTCAGGGACCAGAAGAACATGTAGAACGAACGGACGAACATATTCCATGCCAGCTGCGGCCAGGTGCGGCTCCGAAGCGGATAGATGAAGCGTTGCACCGTTACCCGCTCATACGTCCGCGCTTCCAGTATAATACGGCGCATGATAACCCGGTAGGTCTCCTTGATGAAGAGCCAGATGAAGAGGTAGACAATCAAGCTCCCCAGAATCAGCAGCACCACCGAGAAGGTCTGCGAACCGGACATGCTGATGAGTGCCTGCACCACCATGAAGCGGAACTCACCGGAGGAATACGAATTGACGATGCCGGAGAGAACGCCTTTGCGCCGTCCAAGGAAATCGCCGCTTTCGTTATCACGAATGTCCTTCTGCTTCGCCTCAATCTCCTTGCGAACCTCGCCGGATTTTCCCTGCGAGATTTTCTGCACCATCTTCGTGAGGCCGCCATCATCCCCTGTGGCTTCCCCTTCACTCATGATGGTTACCAGCGACGTCAGCGAATCCGACAACGAATTGGTTGTGGCATGAAAGCCAATCATGGATTTACCGTATTCAATGCCGAAGAAGCTGGCGAACAGGCAGATCATCACAATAATCAGGTAGTGTTTCTTGACGTTCTGCTTCGCCCGCTGCTTCATTTCTCTTCTTAGGAATTTCTTCTTCATCTGTCCCCCGGTCTTTCGTTGTTCCTTCTTCTATCTATTATTTATTTTGATTCAGAATATCATATTCCGTCCAAGCTATCCAGCCTTCAAAATACCGCGAATCCGGATGAACCGTTCCTTGCACTTCATTCATCCGAGTCATTCTCCCGCTCATTTCTTCGGAACAATCCATTCCGCATCCTCTATTCATCCTTCCGGAACGTCACATTCAGCACCATCACTTCGCTGTCGCTCAACACTCGAAGCGGCGGTCCGTATACCCCGATGCCGGATGTCACCGCACAGGTCGCATTTCCTTCCGTCTCGATGCCCCAATAGTTCTCCCAGACGAACGAACGCGTAATCGTTAGTGGGAAGAACTGTCCCGCATGGGTGTGCCCGGCCATCAGGAGATCCACGCCCTGCTTATCATAGGACCCAAGCTTCTCCGGCTCATGGTTCAGCACGAACACCGGGAGGCTCGTATCCACATCTTCCAGCAGCTCCTCCAGCGACTTCCGGCTGTTCGATTCATTGCCGGTCTTCTCCCCATCGAGCCGGCCAACCAGCTGAATCTTACCGGCAACGGTCACCACCTGATCCCGAAGCATCGTGATGCCCGCATTCTCCAGCATCGTCTCGATTCTCGCATCGCGAATCGGATTCTCCTCGGTACTCACCGTGAAACCGCCCACGAGCGCTTCCGTTACATCGTGATTGCCGTACACGCCATAGACGCCATACTTGCTCTGAATGCCGCTCAGAATCTTCGATATCTTCGTCGGATCATCAATCGAATCGTATTGATTATCGTAGATATCCCCCGCAATCAGCACTAGATCCGCATCCTGCTCGTTAATCTTCTCCACCATCTGCTCCATCTGGCTCACACCGATGGAATAGCCAAGATGCCAATCGGAGACCAGCACCACCTTCATGCTGTCCAACCCCTCGGCCGCTTTGTGCACCGTCACCTCGTGCGTGTGCACCTGAATATCCTTCGCATGGATGCCGCCGTACACAGTCATTCCGGCACTCAGCACGAAGATGAAGATGAATACGATGCCGTGGTAGGCAAAGTCATTCTTCCTCAGCAGGAATTTACGGAACAGCCGGTAGATATCCAGCAGGATAAAATTAAATACGAGATAGATCCAGAACCCGAAATAATAATTGGAGAACTGAATCACCAGCCTTCTAAAAGAACCCGCCGGTAGAAACGGTCCGAAAATAATCGTCGAACAACAGGCCACAATAACGATTGCGGCTGCCAGCAGATATCGCTTCCGTTTCCCGGTAAGTTCATTCATGCCCAGATGAAAATGCCATACCGTATATAATAGCAGTATCGCAAATACCGCGAGCATCACCCAACTAAACCAACCCATACAAGGTCCCTTCTCACTCTCTAGTCCAATCCTATTATTTGAAATAACTTCCTATATTCCTTGTAGAATCCGCGTCTTGTCTCTTATCCGAACAGGATTGCAGCATCTGCCGGGAATTTTTCGGCCATCTTCAGCCAAGCGCAGATTCCCTTACCGAAGGGTCAAGACTTGCTTACTTACTTCTTGTTCTTAATTCTTCCGGCGCTTCCAAGCTCTAAGCCCGCCGTTACATCCAGCACATCCACGACCGTCAGTGTCTCTCCGGTCACCATGAATCGCACATCGTAATCTGCGAATCGCATGCCATATACTTCGCCATCCTTCTTCTCATAAGCCGCGCGAGGATCCTGAGCCAGCACGCCAATCAGCGGCTGCCGCTTCGCTTCCTGCACCCGCTGAAGAAGGTCCTCCGGGAAATTCACCAGAAGGAATTCCCGCGTCTCCACCGCAAAGCCGGATACCGCGTCCGGATGCGCATCGGAATAGGCCACATACGGCTTGATATCGTAGATGGGCGTCCCATCCAGAAGGTCGGCGCCGCCTACTACAAGCCGTGGGTTCTCCTCATCTGTCGTATCCACAGACAATAGACGCACGCTTGACAAGCCAAGGCCGCTCGGCCGGTACGGAGATCTTGTCGCGAAGACACCTTCTTTTACCTGCCCTCCTAATCGCGGTGGGCGAACCAGGGCGGACCATTTCGCAGAGTATATGCCATCCGCCGCCTGCTTCCAGTTCCGGGAGAATCCGAAAATCAGCCAGAGATATTCGAAGCTCTCGATGCCGCGGACGACATCCGGATTCCGGTATTTCGGGCAGAACTCGATGATTGCTTCCAGTCCGGGCACCAGCCCCGGCTGACGCGGAATGCCGAACTTCTCCTTGAAATCCGTCCGGATGACTCCGATAGGCTCCAGCTGCAGGCAATATTCCGCCTGCTGGGCGCTCTTATCTTGGTTAGCATGCGTATTGCCTGCATTTGTATTGCCTGCATTTGTATTGCCGGCATTTGTATCTCTGTCCGCGTACCTGTTTCTTCCCCCGTCATCGGAGTGCGGAAGGCCGCCTCGATTCTCATTCGAATTCTCACCGGATGGGCGATTCCCGCGGACGTCCTGCTCGCCTCTACCGGAAGAGCACATGGAGAATCTTCCCGTTAATCGCCTGATACGGCTGGTAGCGCATTGGCAGGTCGAGCCACGTCTTCTTGTCCACGATGCCCTTGTAGTGCGAGAACGCATCGAAGCCCCACTTGCCGTGGTAGCTACCGATACCGCTATCACCAACGCCCCCGAATCCCAGCTTGTTCGAAGCGATGTGAATAATCGTGTCGTTGACGCATCCGCCGCCGAACCGGCAGCGGCTCAACAGATACTGCGCTACCTTCTTCTTGCCGGTAAAAACATAGAATGCCAGTGGATGAGGGAGCCGATTCAGCGTATGAACCGCCTCGTCTATGCTGCTGAAGGTCAGAATCGGCATAATCGGTCCGAAGATCTCCTCGCCCATGACCGGATCCGTCCATTCCACATTATCCATGATAGTCGGTGCAATCTGCAGCGTCTCCGGATTCGAATCGCCGCCGAGTACCACCTTCTCCGGCTGAATCAGGCCATTCAGACGTTCGAAATGCTTCTGATTGATAATCTTCCCATAATCCTCGTTCAGGAGCGGATTCGGGGAATACTGGCGAATCGTCTCGCGCTTCAGCGCCTCAATCAACTTGTCCTTGACGGACTCATGGCAGTAGATGTAATCCGGCGCGATGCAGGTCTGTCCACAGTTCATGTATTTGCCGAAGACAATGCGTCTCGCCGCCAGCTCGATATTTGCCGTCTTATCTACAATGCATGGGCTCTTGCCGCCGAGCTCCAAGGCGAAAGGCGTCAGGTGTTCCGCCGACTTCTGCATGACGAGCTGTCCCACTGCCTTGCTTCCGGTGAAGAAGATGAAATCAAATTTCTCATCCAGCAGATACTGGTTCTCCTTCCGGCCGCCGGTAACCACAGCTACATATTCTTCCGGGAAGCAGGCCTCGATAATCTTCTTCATCACCGCACTGGTGGCCGGCGAGTAAGCGCTTGGCTTCACCATCACAGTATTGCCTGCTGCGATGGCATCTACCAGCGGATCCATGGTCAGGAGGAATGGATAGTTCCACGGGCTCATGATGAGAACCGTGCCCAGCGGGGACGGCTTCACATAGCTCTTCGCATGGAACTGCGCCAGCGGCGTCTTCACCTTGCGGTCCTTCGCGAACTGATGCACGTGGCGAACCATATAGGAAATCTCGTCATAGACCATGCCAATCTCGCACATGAAGCTCTCATAGGCACTCTTGCCCAGGTCTTCCTTCAGTGCAACGCAGATTTCCTCCTCATGTTTCTTAATGCAGGCCTTCAGGGTCTTCAGCGCTGAAATGCGGTGGTCCACCTTCAGCGTCGTCCCTGTCAGGTAATATTCATTCTGCAGATCTCGAATTCGAATTATTTCGGAACGTTCCATAGCTTCATCCTCTACCTTTCGTTATTCTTCTTTCTATTCTATCCTTGTCGAAAATTTCCTTTCGCTATTGCAGTCCGCCATTGTAACTTCTCATCACGGGCAAGTGATACGGCCGGCGAATAAATGGATAAACGCGGCGGACCCAGCAAGTGCCATCCGATTTCCCTCTTTCACGTCTGCCCCGTCGGTCGCTACCGGGTGGCGAAAGGTTATTTTTGACCTAACTACCATTTCGGTGGTTTTTACACAATTACAGAATATTATACCATAAATCTATGGTATAATGAACGCATATCGGCACGGAAATGCCGACACAAGGAGGATTATCATGACCGATCGAGTCTTAGTCGCCATGAGCGGCGGCGTCGACAGCAGTGTGGCTGCCTATCTCATCCGCGAGGCCGGATACGAGACCACCGGCGTGACCATGCGCCTATACGATAATGAAACCATCGGAATTCCCAGCACCAAGACATGCTGCAGTCTCGAGAGCATCAACGACGCGGTTTCCGTCGCCAATCGGCTGGGCATCTATTTTCTGGTGCTGGATTTCCGGGAGGAATTCAAGAAGGAAGTCATTCAGCGATTCAGCGACGCCTATGAACAGGGCATGACCCCGAACCCGTGCATCGAGTGCAACCGTTATCTCAAATTCGACCATCTCTACACCGCCGGCCGGGAAATCGACCAGAATTACGTGGCTACCGGCCACTACGCCATCGTGGAGAAGGATGCAGGCGCGGGCCGCTATCTCCTGAAGAAATCCGTGGATCTCAGCAAGGATCAGAGCTACGTCCTCTACTCCCTGACGCAGGATCAGCTCTCCCGGACGCTCTTCCCCCTCGGCGGTCTTCACAAGACAGAGACCCGTCGCATCGCCGAGGAGCAGGGTTTCATCAACGCCGCCAAGCACGACAGCCAGGATATCTGCTTCATTCCGGACGGCGACTACGCGAAATTCATCGAGAATTACACCGGCAAGACCTACCCGAAGGGGAATTTCGTCGACCGGGACGGCCACATCCTCGGCGAGCACCGGGGCATCATCCACTACACCATCGGCCAGCGCAAAGGCCTCGGCCTCGCCCTCAAGAAGCCGATGTACGTGCAGGAACTGGACATGACCGGGAATCGCGTCATCTTAGGAGACAACAGCGACCTGTTCACCCGCGAGCTAGATGCCCGCGATTTCAACTGGATCGCCATGGACACGCCTTCCGGTGACATCCGCTGCAAAGCCCGCATTCGTTACAAGCACCAGGAGGCCGACGCCACCGTCATCCCGACCGGGCCGGACACCGTCCATGTGGTGTTCGACGAGCCGCAGCGCGCCATCACCCGCGGTCAGTCTGTCGTGCTCTACGACGGCGATTACGTGGTCGGCGGCGGCACCATCTGCTAACGCAAGTTCGCACCAATCCACGCATCGAAAAAGACGAATCCTTCCGGTTCATCCGGTTGGATTCGTCTTTCTTTCTAGCCTTCCAGCACCTTCTCCGCCATCTCCCGGTATTCCTGCCGTGCAGATTCCGGTGCGATGATTCTCATCCTTCCCGCAAAACGGAAAATCCACGAATAGAAATTCGGGCTGACCGAGACATCGGTTGTCACCAGGAAAGTGTCTTCCCGGGATGGCCGGGTGTGCACGTCCTCGCCAAAGTGATCGATGACATATTTCATCAGGTCATTGTCGCATTCGAGGGTCACCGACATCATCTCCCCGCGGTACATCTCGAAGACCTGCCGGCAATATTCATCCGGATTCCAGTCTTCCGGTGGTTCGTCTGCCGCCAGTCTGGAAATCTCCACATTGGTCATGCGGTCGACGCGGAAAGAAGAGATGTTCTGATGCTTGTCAGACCAGCCGATGACATAATAGAAGTCTTCGTTCCAGAACAGGGTGTAGGGGCTCAGATAATAGAGCTCGCCATCCCCTCTTAACACCTTCTCTTTGTTCCCGTTATATTCGAAATAATTGAATTCAATCATCCGACCGGAATTGATTGCGTCATTAATCATCTCGACGATGTAGTAGATATTCTCGTTGGCCGCCTTGACCCGGCTGCTGTATACCATGTGGCGCTGAAGCCCCGCCCGCTGATAGACACTGGCGAACTTACCCAGCTTCTCCACCAGCTGCGCGCTCTTCTTCGGCGTGATGAAGCGGGATGACGACACCGCGTCTACCAGCAGCTTCAGTTCCGCGAGCTCCAGCTCTCTCGTGCCGTAGAAGTATTTGTTCGGCTTGCTCTTAATCTCCACGATATCGTAGGGGGAGTCGGCCGCTGTCAGCACATCCATATTTGCTTTTAGCGTCTTCCGCTCTGTTCCTAAGCCCTGACTGTCCAGATATTCCAGGAGCTGAGGTGTCGATGCCGGATGGTTCTCATCCGTCTGGTCGTACAGATAATGAATCAGCGCAATCAGCCTTCTCTTGTTCATCGAATTGTTAATGGAACTGCTGTTGGATTCCCCCATCGTCTACCTCGCTCTCGTTCTCTGATTCCTTGAGGCTGCTCGATTGCCTGCATAGCTTGTATTCACGGCCTACACCTTCTCGCCTCTTTGCAGATTATCTCGCCTCATCCCGCTTCATCTCGCTCCTACGGATGGCAACGACCCGTTTCGTCTCCGGTCACATCGCCGTTGATTCCGGCGCATTGATTCGCATCCCAGCGTCTTCCATTCACCGGCGACAGACTACAATGCCTTGATTCGTTCCAGCCGCGCGGCAATCTCCCGGATATTCTCCGGCGAAGTCGCCAGATTAATCCGGACGAATTTCTCATATTGATGTCTCCCGAACCATTCGCCCAGGTCCAGCGCCAGCTGGCAGGTATCCCGCATGACCCGTTCGGTCTCATGTTCCGTCAGGTACGCGCTGAGATCCACCCAGGTGAGATACGTCCCCTGCAGCGGCGATATCACGGCCTCCGGCAGGCGCTTTGCCAGCTCATTCTTCAGGAGAAGGTAATTGTCATATACCAGCTGAATCAGCTGGTCCAGCCATTCCCTTCCCTCCCGGAAAGCGGCACGGTAAGCGATATAGCTGAAGCTGGTGCCACTCTGGATATGGGCACTTCTCACGAAAGCATCGAACTTCGCCCGAAGCGCGTCGTTCGGGATGATGACCATCGCGTTCTGGCAGCCAGCCAGATTGAAGGTCTTTGACGCCGATGTCAGCGTGAACAGGATGCTGTCGTAATCTCCTAGCGTCGCCGCGGTCACCTGCCGGTGTCCCGGCATAATCAGGTCGTGATGGATTTCATCCGCAATGACGTAGACACCGTTCTTCCGGCAGATATCCAGCACCGCCCGCAGCTCTTCCTCCGTCCATACGCGGCCCACCGGGTTGTGCGGCGAACAGAGAATGAAGAGCTTGACGTTCTTCTTCAGCACCGTGGCTTCGAAATTCTCCACGTCCATGCGGTAATTTCCGTCCTCATCATGAATCAGTGGCACATCCACCAGCGTGCGGGAAGTGTCACGAATGGCATTGGCGAACGGATAGTAGACCGGTGACATGATGGCTACAGACTCTTCCAGCTTGGTCATCATCTGTACAATCCAGTAGAGTGCCGG
The DNA here is from genome assembly GCA_963630135.1 of Oscillospiraceae bacterium. Taxonomy (GTDB): domain Bacteria; phylum Bacillota; class Clostridia; order Peptostreptococcales; family Anaerovoracaceae; genus Mogibacterium_A. Next base: position 8,133 of record CAVGMK010000072.1, on the reverse strand, counting down.
CACAACGCCCGGCGCATACCGGATCCACTGCGGATTCACGGTATACCCGTGGTATTTCTCCAACCACTCGGTGAATGCCTGGTAGAAAGAATCCGGCACCGCATAATATCCGTAGGTATTGAAATCCACGTATTCCTTCAGCGCTTTCTTCACGCATTCCGGAGATGCCACATCCATATCCGCTACCCAGGCAGCCAGAAGGTCGTCCCGGCCGAATTGAGATTCCAGTGTATCCCACTTCAGGCAGTCCGTTCCACGGCGTTCTTTGAATTCGAGCAAATTGTACTTCTCCATCGTCTCCTCCCCTTTATTTCACCTTGAGTTTCTCTATCGGCTCATTCTCCTCCTCACTACGAAGCTCGCGGAGGTAATTATAGAGCGTCGCCTGAGACACGGAAATAACATTGCAGACATACGGAATCGCATCCTTCACATCGAAGACGCCCTGGAACTTGAGACGCCGGAGCAGCTCCAGCTTCCCTTCGCGAGTCGTCAGCTCCATCGGGTTCATTCTCTCGGCGGACTTCTGAATCACATCCTGCGTCATCTTCTGGATGTAATCCTCCTCTCCCTGATGGCACTCCGTCTCGCCGCTCTCCTGCACGTTAATGCGAATGGAATTGGACAGCTGCTGGATCATATTCTCCACCACCGCCACATCCTGATTGATGCACAGCATGGCAGCTGGCTTGCCGTCCTCGTCCCGGAACAGAAGGTGGGACGAACGGAGCTTCTTCCCCCGCGTCGTCCGGCTGGCGTATCCCACCAGGTGCCCGTCCTTGTCCGACAGCGCCTCGATGGAGCGGCTGACACCCTCATCCAGCATGCAACCCGCCTCTCGTCCGGTAATATATCCGTTAGCAACGTAACGCAGCCTCATCGACTCCAAGTCATGTACCGCCACTTCCGTCTCACTGCCCAGTACCTTCGCCAGCCCGCTCGCTACCTGCGACAGCATCTCCATCCGCTCTTCCTGTGTCATGGCGTTCCCCTTCCTCATTTCAAAAAAAAGTCTTAAATTATAAATAAATTATAACACCAATGCAAAGTTTGTTCAATTTCTTAACAAACTTTATGTATAAAAAAAACGAAACGGTGCCCCTTCGGCGCACCATTTCTTTAATCCATCCATCCACTTCCGGTGACGCGTATGACCAGCCGCCCGAGGATTTTCTCGGCGCCCGGCGCATTCATCCTGCCCGGCGGCGTCTCATGTACAATTCCTCTCTCAGCCTCCATGCTATTGACGCATTCGTGCTGTCGCACTTTCCTTCATACGAGCTTCGCCGCCCAGCACCTACTCCTTGTCGTCCTTGATGACCTCGACATCCACATCCACCGCATTGGACTCGTAGACCTGTTCCATCCGTGTCGGATCGTTCGTCCCCTCGGAGAAGTCATCGATATCAAAGTCATTGACACCGCTTCTATTCTGCGTGCTTCCCGTGCTGCGATATTCCGTATACGTATATCCTCCACCACCGGAGCCCCCATTATCATTCGTTCTGCCGGACTTGCCAATGCCGAAATGGCGCTGAATGGCCGAGACCACGAATATAATGGCGATAACCACCCAGAACGCCGGTGTGAAGAGAATCTTGAGAAATGCCGACAGGAACAGGAATCCTATCAGCATCCCAATCAGACATCCCAGACCGCTATCATCTCTGTAATACATATTGCTCCTCTACTTCATTAAATCTCTGGGGCAGGAACTTCTTTCGCAGCCGTTTCCTCGCATCTCGAACGCTCATTCTGAACTCGCATCCGAACCCGCATTCCGATTTCTGATTCCGAAATCGGATTCCGACTCTACATCCGGATTCTCCATTCTGAATTTGCATCCGATTCCACATCGGAAGAGTGCTCCCACCGCCTGCAAGGATTCGAATTCTGTGCCGTATCCTACTACCGAAGTCTCTTATTCCTGCCGAAACTTGCCAAAGAGAATTGGCATCACTTTCTTGCTGTACTCACCCAGTGAATACTTTCCGTTATTCATACACCAGTCGGTAACAAGAGCCCGCTCGCAGACGCTGTAGAGCTTCACCATCTCGCTGACCGAGATATCCTTGCGGAGCTCGCCCTTCCGCTGTCCTTCATCGATAATCCGCGTAAGCAATGCGTAATAATAACGATTCTTGTCCAGCAGGTTCGACTCGTTCTCCTTCGTCAGCTGCGACGCATACTGGTTGGCAATCAGGCGATAATCAAAATTCTCGCCGATATAAGTATGAATCTCGTAATTGAGGTACATCAGCTGCTCGAAAGAATCCAGGCCTTCCGGCATTCTGGCTTCCACTGCCATGTACTCTTCATCAAATATAACAGCTAATGTATTGAGTAATGTGTTCTTACTGCGAAAATAATAGTAAAAAGTTCCTTTCGAAATCTTCGCACTCGTGATAATGTCGTTGAGCGTTGTCTTCTCGAACCCCTTCTTCGAGAAGAGACTCCACGATGTGCGAATAATTCGATCTTTAATGCTTTCTTCCCTTTCCATTGCAATCTCCAATGTAGTTCTATTCTGTCAATTTCTAATTCCGTCGAATTTTCCCATACGCCGCCTGCCGGCAGCACCCTTTTTTCAGAGTAAAAATAAAATTCATTGCGGAATACTTCTTCCGAATTTTCTTCCTTTAAATTCTGATTTCCATGACGTAATTCCCATGATGCGGTTTCCTACCGATAACAGGCAGAAGAAGTTTCCCTCCATCCTCCTGTTTGCCAGCAGACTTCTGACTTTCTCAGCGAATTTCACATACTAAGAAAGCTTCGGCACATTCGTGAACGCGCGATAGATGGCCCGAATCGCATTCTTGTAATCCGACTCGCTGACGCCAATCTGGACGCTGATTCGCTCCGCGCCGTGATCGACGAACCGGATGTTGATATGCTCGTTCGCCAGCGCCTCGAAAATCTTCAGCGACACGGACACGGTCTTGCTGATGTTCCGGCCAACCACTGCAATCGACGCCAGCGCCGTGGATACATCCACATCCTCCGCCCCCGTCAGGTCGCGAATATCCTGTACGAGGCTCTCTTCGCACTCCCGAAGCGAATCCGCGCTAACCACCAGCGAGATGGAATCCAGTCCCGCCTGCTCTGCCGTAATCACCAGACCGTATTGATGGAATAGCCGGTCAATCTCACTCCTCATCTCCGGATTCTCATTCAGCCGTTCCTTCTCAATGAGAATCGAGGAATATCCGGTCTTGCCCGAGATACCCGAGATGTCCAGTTTCGTCTGGTAAAAATCCGCGTTCTTCACGATTAACGTGCCCGGCTTGTCCGGCTCAGCGGTGCTTCGAATGTTCAGCGGAATGCCCCTTCTTCTCACCGGTGCCACCGCATTCTCATGCATTACTTCCGCGCCGCATAGCGCCAGCTCACGCAATTCCTTGTAGTTGATGACCGGCACACTCAGCGGATTTCTAACCAGCTTCGGATCCGCCATGAGAAGACCCGGTACATCCGTCCAGTTCTCATAGAGGTCAGCCTTCAGCGCTTCCGCCACCAGCGAACCGGTAATGTCGGAACCGCCGCGGGAGAACGTGCAGATATGACCTTCGCTGTCCGCGCCGTAGAATCCCGGAATCACCACATGGGTCTTGTTCTTCAGCGCCTTCTCGATTCGAACCCGCGTCGCATCGGATTCGAAGCCGCCGTCCGTATCGAAGCAGATTAATTCTGCCGCATCGACGAACTCATATCCAAGGTATTCCGCCAGCATCTTTGCGCACAGATATTCGCCGCGGCTGGCCAGATAAGCCAGTCCGTTGCGTCCTTCCAATTGAAGCTTCCGGTAAGCGTCCTTGATTTCCGCCATCAATCCATCGATATCCGTTGTCAGTCCGAGCTCCTTCGTAATCTCCAGGCAGCGCTTCTGAACCTGCGTCAGGTTGATATCGAAGGAATCCGGTTCGTGGGCCGCCTCAATCAGGAGGTCGGTCACCTTGACCTTATGAAGCTTATTTTTACCCGGGGCGGAAGCAACCACATACTGACGCGCCGGGTCGGACTCGATGATTTCCTTCACGCGGCGGAATTTGTCCGCGTCGGCGAGGGAGGAACCGCCGAATTTGGCGACGGTCAGGTCGGATTTGTTCTTGAGTGCCGGCGCCAGATCCTCATTGTTGATGAGCTGGATGTCGTACGGCGTCGACTGGTAGACGAAATAGTTGATCCAGTTGGAATAGATCAGGTTCGCGCAGGAACGCCAGTTGACAATCGGCGTCTTCGTGTCGTCGTCATCCGGGAAATAGTTCTCCGGCACGTCCGGGTTGATGCCCGCCTTCTTATCGCGGAGGTATTCCTTGAGGAGCGTATCGCCGTCGTATTCCGAGTGACCGGTGACGAAGATCTGGCGGTCGTTCAGCGATTTCACGCAGAAAACGCCGGCCTCCTCCGAGGAAGCCAGTATCTTCAGCTCCGGAACGGCCTCGATGTCCTCGCGGTTGACGGTGGTATTGCGGGAATGCGGCACGTAGAATTCGTCGTCGAAGCCGCGGAACAGCATGCCGTTCTTGTGGTCCAGATGGTGCTTGTACACGCCGGACAGCTTCTTCTCGAGCGGCCGTTTCTGGATACCGTAGTGGTAGTAGAGGCCGGCCTGGGCACCCCAGCAGATGTGGAAGGTGCTGTGGACGTGCGTCTTGCTCCACTCCATAATCTCGCAGAGCTCATCCCAATAATCGACCTCTTCGAATTCCATCTTCTCCACCGGCGCGCCGGTGATAATCATTCCGTCATAATATTCATCCTGCACTTCATTGAACGTCTTGTAGAAGGCAATCATGTGCTCCTCCGAGACGTTGTGGGCCTTGTGGGTCGCCGTCTGCAAGAGCTCCAGCTCAATCTGAAGCGGCGTGTTACCGAGAAGGCGCGCCAGCTGCGTCTCCGTGTCGATTTTGGTCGGCATGAGGTTCAGCAGCAGGATGTGAAGCGGACGGACGTCCTGGGTAATCGCCCGGGTGTCCGTCATCACGAATACATTCTCTTTGGTTAAAGTATCTATCGCAGGTAAATCATTCGGCACTTTAATCGGCATAATTTACAGCTCCTTTGTTTGTGAAAATAACAACCCTTATTCTATCTTTTTGGGCACATAAATTCAAGGTGAACTCCGAATTCAAGCTCTTGCTTCGCTGTATTCCGCGGTCATGGCGTGCCCATGCTTCTCCATATTCTATGGTTCTGAACAAGATTCTGTCCGCGCATCAGCAGCTGATTCCATCGCACTACGCACCCATTGTCCTTCTCGAAATTCTCTAGTTCAGACCACGGCTTCAGCCGCGCATCAGTAACCGATTCCGCTCCATTCTGCGGCCATGGCGCACCAATCGCCCTTCTCCACCTTCTCCAGTAGGTGAAAACCAAGTTCCGTCAGCGCATCCGCGACCGACTCCGCCTGCTCTGTCAGGATGCCGGAGACGATATACTTCCCGCTAGGAACCAGATGCTTCGGCGCATCCGGGCTAAGGCGTAGAATCAGCGGCGTGAGCAAATTGGCGGCCACCATGTCCGCCCGGTAATCCACCCCTTCCGTCAGGTCTCCCATCCGGAATCGTACCGAATCCGGAATATCGTTCAGTTCGCCATTCTTCTTCGAAGCAGAGACCGCTTCCTCATCGATGTCGATGCCGAGCACATCTCCTGCGCCTAAGCGGCTGGCAATGATGGACAGGATTCCGGTGCCGCAGCCCACGTCGAGCACCGAATCACCTGGCTTCAGATACTTCTCCATGAGCAGCACCGTGAGCGATGTTGTCTCATGCGTTCCGGTGCCGAAAGCCATGCCCGGATCGATGGAAACCACAATTTCCTGATCCGACTCCGGCTTATAGCTCTCCCAGCTCGGTCGCACCACGATATTATCCGTGATGTGCGCCGGCTTGAAATAGGCTTTCCACTTGTCCTTCCACTCCTCGTCGCCGCGCTGGGTCAGAGAAGTCTTCATGGTGCCCAGAGATTCGGAATCCACCTCACTTCCGAACGCCCCCTCGTCTAAGAGATTGCGCATTCGAAGCGACCATTTATGAATCTCATCCTGAATGGCTACGGCATCTGCAAGCTGCTCCGTATATACGGTAACCGAAGCCACCCTGCCGGAATTCGCCAGGATTTCCTCTCGGTCCACGTATTCCGTGCCGCTGGCTTCCGCCATCATCTGAAGGTCCACGTTCGGGTCATCCACCACGAATTCGGTAATCCCCATCTCGGTTAATTGGTCTTCCACCAATTCCACGCCCAGGCCTTCTGTCTCAATTCGAAGTTCAAAATAATCCATTAATTCTATTTCCTCTCACATTTACCGTAATCCATCCCGCAGCATCGCAATCTCTGCACCGTATCCGCTGAGTTCCTTCTGCGGCGTCTCTAAGATGCACGGAAGTCCCTGCAGCTTCGGATGAGACAGGACGCGAAGCATCGCTTCGGTACCGATGGTGCCCTCGCCAATCCGTGCATGGCGGTCCTTGTGGCTGCCAAGCGGATTCAGGCTGTCATTGATATGAAGAGCCCGAAGCTTCGGAAGGCCGATAACCCGGTCAAATTCTTCCAGTACGCCATCCAGGTCGTTCACGATATCGTAGCCCGCATCGTGAACGTGGCAGGTATCCAGGCAGACACCAATGTGGTCCGATAGCTCTACACGGTGAATGATTTCCGCAAGCTCTTCGAAGCGGCTACCGACCTCACTCCCCTTGCCGGCCATCGTCTCGAGGAGCACGGTGGTATGCTGCTCCTCCTTCAATATGCCATTCAGCATCTCGCATATCATATCAATGCCGGCTTCGATTCCTTGTCCCACATGGCTTCCGGGGTGGAAGTTGTAATAATTACCCGGGATATATTCCATCTTCTGAAGATCCTCTCCCATGCACTGCTTGGCGAAATTCCGAATCTTTGCATCCTTGGAGCAGGCATTCAGCGTGTATGGCGCATGCGCCACCAGCTTCCCGAAATCGTGCGACACAAGTAAGTTGTTCAGCCGCTCTGCATCCTCCGGGGAGACGGCTTTACTTGCGCCGCCCCTCGGGTTCCGGGTGAAAAATGCGAATGTGTCCGCACCGATGGCAAGCGCGTTCTTGCCCATCTCTTCAAAGCCGCCTGCGGACGACAGGTGGCATCCGATATATACACTCATATAGCGTTCCTTTCGTTCAAATACTACAACATATATTACCATTTCTCGTGGAATTATGAAAGATACATTGAAACATCTATCTAATTAGCGTACAATTTAATATATGTGCATTCGTGCAGAAACTAGGCAGAAATTATGCACAAATCAACGAAAAGCAGGTATTCGGGATGGTTCATCAGAACGCAAGGACAGAGCGGATTATGGGGCGCGACGCGCTGGAAACGCTACGCGGCAAGAAGGTTGCCGTATTCGGCGTCGGCGGCGTCGGTGGCTACGTCACGGAAGCCCTTGCGCGGTGTGGCATCGGCACGCTGGAACTGATTGACAATGATGACATTGCGCTGACGAACCTCAACCGCCAGATTATTGCGACACATCGCACGCTCGGCATGGCGAAGGTCGAGGCATTCCGCGAGCGGATTCACGACATCAATCCCGAGATTACCGTTATCTGCCGGCAGACCTTCTATCTGCCGGAGCGCGCGGCAGAGTTCGACTTCGGCAGCTATGATTTCGTCGTCGATGCGATTGACACCGTCACCGCCAAGCTCGACATCATCCGCCGCTGTTCCGAAGCCGGCACGCCGATTATTTCGGCCATGGGTTGTGGGAACCGCATGGATCCGACGAAGCTGGTGCTGACCGATATCTACAAGACGCAGATGGATCCCTTGGCCAAAATCATCCGTCATGAGCTCAAGAAGTCCGGCATCCGGAAGCTCCCGGTCGTCTACTCCACCGAGCCGCCCATCCAGCCGCTGCCCATGGAGCCAGAAGAGGAACTTCCGACAGAAACAGCAGACGAATGCCCGAATACACATACGAGTGAACATTCAGGCGAACATTCGGTCAATCGTTCGAACGGCACTTCCGAACAAAGAGCCCTTTCGAACGAACATTCAATCGAACATTCAACCGGACACGCGAGTGAACCTTCCGGCAAGCAGCCTGGTACAGGAACAAATTCCCGCCGAAGCACACCGGGT
>CAVGMK010000071.1:0-15684 GCA_963630135.1 Oscillospiraceae bacterium | reverse complement strand
GTATATACTTCCTCCTGGAAGCGGTCCAACATGGTACAGATAACATCATCCACGGCTTCATCCTTGGTGAAAGAATAGGTATCCGGGAACAGGTATCCTTCCAGCCCATCAATGCGCTTCTTCGCCGGAACGTCCTTCAGGAACTCGTAATCGAAAGAGTGGTTCTTGCAGGCACTGATGAATTCGGACTTCTTGCAGATGCCATTCTTCTCGAGAATGGTGCCCATCTCGCGCACCTGAAGGCCCTCCCGGAATGTAACCGTGATGTCGTTCGCCGGATGGCTCATAATCTCGCAGATAGCGAAGAAATTGCTGCGCGCCGGAATGGTATAGCTTCCCGCGTACCAGTGTCCGCTTCGGCCCATCACCTTCGCCACCACGCGAAAGAGCAGTTTGCCGTGAATCGCCCCTTGCTCTGACAGTTCCTCCGCCACGGCAATGGTGCCGTCTCCGGAATTCACCGTAATCGTTGCATCTTCGTTCCTCGTTGTGACGCCGGAAATCAGTAGCCCAATCACAATAAGAACCAGCGCGGCAGCGGCTGCGCCGGTGGCAACGTACTTCCTTTTCGCCTGAATAATCTTCTTGATTATCCCGCATGACGGCAGCAGCTCCCCGTGAATCCGCTGCAATTTATCATGTGTCTGTGACTCCTTGTCAGGAGTCTGTGGCATCTCAGCCTTTCGTGTCTCTTCTGTCTTCATATCCATAACTTAGAGAATAGCACAGCCCCGGCCAAAAATAAAGTTCGCGGTTACCGATGCACTTCCGACTCCGCGTACACACAGATATGCACTCACTTCGTGCATCGCAAGAGCTTCCGGGAATGACGGAGTCATCGGCGAGAATCTCAGCTGCACGGCGCAATAGAAGCTGCGTAGAATGGAATCTTCACACAAAGTTCATTGACTTTGAAATTTGCCGGGATTAAAATATGTAGCGTGCTACAGGTAGCATGCTACATATTTCGATAAATACATCTCGGGAAACGGCCAAGGCCTTATGACTTCCCTCGGAGGAGAAAAGGAAATTCAGACGACAGACTCGTATTCCAGGGAACTCCACAAGCCGGGGGCTCCTTGTACAGAGCGTTGTACAGGGCTAGGGAACGGGTTCCGAAATTGGATGGCAGAGGATTCATAGAATGGAACGGGAAACAGAGGAACAAATGGAACAACCAGAACGCATGGAGATTGGCGGACTGATTAAGAGGATTTCCATCCAGCTAAGAGCGCTGGCGGATTTCGACATGAAGGCCTATGATCTGACCTGGTCGCAGGTTCACGTGCTCCATCATCTCAGCAAACACGATGGGACGATGACGCAGAAGGAACTGGAGAAGGAACTGGGAATTGCCCATCCGACGATGGTGGGTCTCATCAAGCGGCTGGAGAGTAAGGGCTTCATTGAAGCGGGTACCAGCGAGACCGATCACCGGATGAAGATTATCACGGCGACGGACAAGGCACACGCGCACAAGCAGTCCATGCAGGAGAACATGAAAGAGAAAGAACGGATTATGACGCGGGGGGTAACGCCCGAGGAAGAGCAGGTGCTCCGTCAGTGCCTGCAGACCGTGTATCAGAATCTGTATGAATACCGGGAGAAGGTGCAGAACGACGGAAGATTCGGCTACGCTGCAGAGCCTTCGGAAGACGTGATAACGGATGTGCCAACGGGCACAATAGAAGGCGCGGCAACGAACACGGTGACAGATTCTATCAACAAAGGCAGCGCACCTAGTGGTAGCGAGGAACCCGCTCGCTACGATGACAGAAATAATGACAAGGAGGATTAACATACATGGTAGCAAGATTGATGAAATGTATCCGCGAGTACCGGGGTGCAGCCATTGCAACACCGATTCTTGTGGGAATAGAAGTATTATTTGAATGTCTGCTTCCGTTTGTCATGTCCAAGCTGATTAACAACATGACGGACAATTCGCTGGATCCGATTATCTATTACGGCAGCATTCTGCTGGTGATGGCGATGCTGTCGCTGACATTCGGCGTACTGGCGGCGAAGAAGTCCGCTATTGCGGGAGCCGGATTTGCGAAGAACTTGAGGCATGATATTTTCTACGCGGTACAGGACTTCTCGTTCGCGGATGTCGACCGCTTCTCGGCTTCCTCGCTGGTAACCCGTCTCACCACGGACGTCACGAACGTGCAGAACGCTTTCCAGATGATGACGCGTGTGGCAGTAAGAGTGCCGCTGATGATGATTTTCTCATTGATAATGAGCTTCTCCATCAGCTCCAGGATGGCGCTTCTGTTCTTCTGCGTCATGCCGATTATCGCAATTGCACTGATTATCATCATGAAGGTGTCCATGCCGATTTTCCGCAGAGTCTTCAAGAAGTACGATGCGCTGAATAACTCCGTGCAGGAGAACGTAGCCGGCATTCGCGTGGTCAAATCCTTCGTCCGCGAGGATTATGAGCAGCGCAAATTCGCTACGGCATCCGAAGATCTGAGAAGTGAATTTACACACGTTGAGAAGATTCTGGCGTTGAACAACCCGGTGATGGAATTCTGCGTATACCTGTCCATGCTGCTGATCAGCGCGGTGGGTGCTAAGACCATCATCGCTACCCAGGGATCTTCGCTGAATACCGGCGACCTTTCGGCCTTGATTTCTTACGGCGTCCAGCTGCTGATCTCCATCATGATGTTGTCGATGGTATTCGTCATGCTGACCATGGCAGAGGAATCGGCTCGAAGAATCACGGAAGTGCTGAATTATGAGAATACGCTGCACTCCCCGGAGGATGCGGAGTCGGAAGTCCCGGACGGAAGAATTGATTTTAACCATGTATCGTTCCGTTACAACGAGAAGAGTCCGAAGAACGCCCTGACCGATATCGATATTCACATTGAATCCGGTCAGACGGTGGGCATCATCGGCGGAACCGGTTCCTCCAAGAGTACGCTGGTGCAGCTCATTCCGAGATTGTATGACGTGACGGAGGGCGACGTTCAGGTTGGCGGCATTGATGTTCGGAAGTATGACCTGGATGCCTTGAGAGATGCGGTGTCCATGGTGCTGCAGAAGAACGTCCTGTTCTCCGGCACCATCAAGGAGAACATGCGCTGGGGCAACAAGAATGCCACGGATGAGGAGATTGTGGAGGCCTGCAAGCTGGCGCAGGCGGACGAATTTATCGTGCAGATGCCGGACGGCTATGACACCTACATCGAGAGAGGCGGCACCAATGTGTCTGGTGGACAGAAGCAGCGGCTCTGTATTGCGCGGGCGATTCTCAAGAACCCGAAGGTGCTGATTCTGGACGACTCCACATCGGCGGTGGATACGAAGACCGATGCGCTGATTCGTCAGGCGTTCCGGAAGAAGATTCCGAACACGACCAAGATTATTATTGCACAACGTATTTCATCCGTTCAGGATGCGGACCAGATTCTCGTCATGGAGGGCGGCCGCATTGTGGAGCAGGGGACGCATGACAGCCTGATGGCGGCGGATGGAATTTACAAAGAACTATATGATTCGCAGACCAAGGGAAAGGAGGAAGAGTAATGCCAAGACCAAGAGGAAGAGCGCCGAAAGGCTCTATCAAGCCGGGCACGCTCAAGCGTTTCGTGAAGTTCCTGATGGAACATTACAAGGGTTCGCTGATTGTTGTCGTCATCTGCATCATTGTGTCGGCCATATCCAGCTCCTTCTCCAACGTGTTCCTGCAGGAACTGATTGACCAGGTTATCACGCCGGGAATGCAGAGCGGTCTGGATTCCGTGAAGGAACCGTTCCTTCGGATTATCCTGCTGATGCTGGTATTCTACGGGCTCGGCATCGTCACTGTCGGTATCTACACTCAGATTATGGCGACAGTAACGCAGGGTATTCTGAAGAAGCTGAGAGACAGCATGTTCAGCATCATGGAGAAGCTGCCGATTCGTTACTTCGACACGCATGCGCACGGTGACATCATGAGTACCTACACCAACGACGTCGATGCGATTCGTCAGATGGTGGGACAGAGCTTGCCATCACTGATTCAGTCGGTGCTGTCCGGCATTGTAATTATCTTCATGATGTTGCGGTACAGTATCTGGCTCAGCCTGGTAGTTGCACTCGCGGTAGCCGTGATGTTCCGGATTACGGGCAAGCTGGGCAACGAGAGTGCCACTTACATGATTCGTCAGCAGAAGTCGCTGGCCAAGGAAGAGGGTTATATCGAGGAAATGATGAACGGCCAGAAGGTCGTGAAGGTCTTCACTCACGAGGAAGAGTGCAAGAAGGACTTCGATGTCCTTAACGAACAGCTCTGTGAAGACAGCATTCGCGCGAACTCTGCCGGTAACGTGCTGATGCCAATCCTGGGAAATATCGGAAATATCCAGTATGTCGTTCTGGCACTGGTCGGCGGCATCCTGGTAGTAGCCGGAGCACCGAACATCAGTCTGGTTGGCATTCATCCGATTACCATCGGTATCATCGTGTCCTTCCTCGGCATGTCCCGTCAGCTCTCCCAGACCATCGGACAGGTATCCTCGCAGGTACCGATGATTTCCATGGCATTGGCCGGTGCCAGCCGTGTCTTCGAGCTGATGGATCAGGAACCGGAAGTCGATGACGGTTACGTCACACTGGTAAATATCGAATATGACGAGCAGGGCCGGATGCAGGAAACCGATAAGAAGACCGACATGTGGGCTTGGAAGCGTATGACGCCGGGATATGATGAGCCGCAGTACATCGAGGTCAAGGGCGACGTTCGTCTGGAGGAAGTGGATTTCGGCTACTCGCCGGACAAGCAGGTCCTCTACGATGTCTCCATCTTCGCGAAACCGGGTCAGAAGATTGCCTTCGTTGGCGCAACCGGTGCCGGCAAGACGACCATCACCAACCTGATTAACCGTTTCTACGACATCGCCGATGGCAAGATTCGTTACGACGGCATCAACATCAACCACATCTGCAAGCCGGACCTGCGCCGCTCGCTGGGCATTGTGCTCCAAGACGTCAACCTCTTCACGGGTACCGTCATGGACAACATCCGTTACGGACGATTGGATGCCACTGACGAGGAGTGCATCGCGGCCGCCAAGCTGGCCAACGCGGATGACTTCATCACCCGCCTGCCGGATGGTTATAACACCATGCTGACCGGCAACGGCGCACAGCTCTCGCAGGGTCAGCGCCAGCTGATTTCCATCGCCCGCGCAGCGGTAGCCGATCCGCCAGTGATGATTCTCGACGAGGCGACGAGCTCCATCGATACGAGAACCGAGGCGCTGGTGCAGAAAGGCATGGACAACCTGATGAAGGGCCGTACGGTCTTCGTCATCGCCCACCGTCTGTCCACCGTCCGGAACTCCGACGCCATCATGGTGCTGGACCACGGCCACATCATCGAGCGAGGCGACCACGACGAGCTGATTGCCCAGAAGGGCACGTACTACCAGCTCTACACGGGCGCGTTCGAGCTGGAGTAGTGAGCGCGAATCTTGTTCTTCGAGGATATTGCAAGCCGTATTCCGCTTCGCGGGACATTCGCGAGGAGCAGGCCTGTTGTGCAAAGAATAGCCGCGCATCATTCGTCAATAGCCAATGGATGATTGCACGCAAGGATTGTGCAGCCAATTGAAGGGCCAAAAACCCCGGGCGGCTACGCCGCCGGGTCGGAACCGCCGGGACTTCCGGTGGTTCTTTTTTTGACCGGATATCGTGGGGATAAGAGATATGGGTCGGGTTAGTCTCTCTTTCAACCGGCGTCCAAAAACGCTATAATGGAACCAGAGTATTTCCGCGGCGGATTGGACGCGGCAAGTTCCAATCAATGAGGAGTAGGAATATGAGTATGGGTAAGAAGATTCTTCGCATGGTGGGTGTGTTCTTGGCGATTCTGGTAATCGGCTTCATCGCGCTGATTGCATTTCTCAGCATCTCCGAGTACCGGCCGGCAGACCAGGAGGATGTGGAGATTACATCGCTGACAGACGACACTTACGAGAAGGTGAAGGAAGGCGGTACGATTAACATCGTGACGTGGAACCTGGGCTATGGCGCGCTGGGCGACAACGCGGATTTCTTCATGGACGGTGGCACGCAGGTGAATACCGCCACGGAGGAACGCGTGAAGGAGAACATGAGCAACATCATCGATTTCCTGAAGTCGCAGAAGGCGGACATCCTGTTCCTGCAGGAGGTGGATCAGGATTCCACACGGTCGCATCATGTGAATGAGAAGCAGGATCTGCAGGAGGCGCTGGATGGGTATCAGGCGACTTTCGCGAACAACTTCAAAGTCGCGTACGTACCGTATCCATGGCCGCCAATCGGCAAGGTGGACAGCGGATTGCTGACGTTGAACCGCTTCCAGGAGACGAAGTCCACGCGGATCAGCCTGCCGTGCCCGTTCAAATGGCCGATTCGAATGGCGAATTTGAAGCGCTGTCTGCTGGTGAACCGCGTGCCGATTGAAGGTTCGGACAAAGAGCTGGTGCTGGTCAACCTGCACCTGGAGGCCTACGATGACGGTAGCGGCAAGGTGGCGCAGACGAAGGCGCTGCTTAAGGTGCTGAATGAAGAGGCGAAGAAGGGCAATTATGTAATCGCCGGCGGCGATTTCAACCAGACGTTCTCCAATGTCGATGCCAGCATGTACAGCATGGGTGAAGGAAATTGGCAGCCGGGCGAGATTGATGCGGATTCCTTCGGCAGCAAGTGGTCGCTCCTCATGGACAACAGCGAGCCGACCTGCCGCGGCCTGGATCAGGTGCTGGAAGGCCAGGATCTGGATACGTTCCACTACGCGATGCTGGATGGCTACATCGTATCGAAGAACGTGAAAGTCAATAAGATTGAGACGGTCAACCTGGAGTTCAAGAATTCCGACCATAACCCGGTGACCTTGAATGTAACACTCGCGGAGGATTAGAGCGTGAATTCCTTGAGTAACAGGAGAAGCGGGTTGACATCATAGAGCGGACCCGCAATGTAAGACGTGTTGAGCTGATCGTTGATTGCCTGAATCCGATCCGGCAGGAAGATGCCGGCAAGCGGGAACATGAAGGCAAGGAACAGGCAGACGGCAATGGCGCCTTTCACCATGCCGATGAGAAGTCCCGCGAAGGAATCGGTATTTCCGATGACGGTGCCTTCCTTGCGTGCTTTCTTGAGACGGCGGCGAAGGAAGATCGAGATGAGGCTGACGCCGAAGGTAATCAGCAGGAATGAGAACACCGTGACGACGGTATTCGTGAAATGCTGTGCATCGATGGACAGCGTCTCAACGCCGACGGATTCCAATGTGTCCCGAATCACCCGCGGAACGAAATCCACCAGGTTCAGGCTCGAACCGTCGAACACACGAACAAGACCCGCCTGAATGGATTCATCCAGATTGGTCTGCTGAAGAAGCTGGGTGAGAGGCTGGGTGAACATCACGCCTAAGCTGATGCCGGCAATCGTGGCGGCCAGGTGAATCAGGGATTCGCCGATGCCGCGGGCTTTGCCTCGAACCGCAAAGAATATGAAAATAACAATTACAAGTATATCGAGTATCATAGATGTATTATACACGATTCCGGCGAGGATGCGAAAGGGAGAACTCATCCCCTGGAAGGAAATGAGCCGGAGGAGACAACAGACTCTGTAGCGGGGAGAGCATACTGGCGATGGTCTCTGCCAATGTTTGTGTTACTTAGGCTAGTCCCTGCCAATGGCAGGGCTTGCCGATGCTCGATTCCACTGAAGAAGGCCGATGCCAATCGAAAGGATGTGAAAAGAATGGCGATGATATATGAAGGACCGGAAGACGAGAATTCCATCTATTATCATACTGCAATTATGATTGGCATATTCGGCGGCATTTCGCTGGTCGCCTATGCCTTCTCTTTGTGGCGCATTTCTTCGGAAATCATCATCCTTCTCTATTTGCTGGGTGTGGTTCTGATTGTGTGGCTGACCGGACGGTTCAGTCTGGGAGTCATCAGTTCCATCGCTTCCACGCTGGTATATTATTATACCTTTGCATCGCCGAGGAATCTCCTGTCTGCGGCCGTGTCCCCGGAATCCCTGATTACGGTGGGTACCATGATACTGGTAGCACTTATTACCAGTATGCTGATTTCTCTCATCCGCCACGAAGCCCAAGTGGCAAAGGAGAAGGAGAAAATGAACGCACAGCTTCTGCAGCTGACCAATGATCTGGCGGACGCGGAAGATACCAAGACGATTGCCGGCGTTGCAATGACGGCTATCAGCAATGGTGTTGGTTGTGATGTGGGATATTTCAGCATAGACGATGAAGGAAGACCGGACGATTATTATCTCTACCAATCCTGCGGATTCCGGGCAAGGCTGGAATGGAGAGATCTGGAACCGAATGAAATCATACTCAAGATGATGAGCCGGGGAGAGCGCACCTATATTCACAGCAAGGATTTCTACGAGTGGCCACTGATGGGAAGCACCGGATTAATTGGCGCAATCCGGATTCCGGTGGATGAACAGGATCGAATGGAATATGACAAGGTTCGAACCATCCATTCGATTGTGGATTCGACGGCAATGGCGCTGGACCGGTTCCGCTCGGCGGAGCTTCGGTTGCAGGCGAGAGAAGAAGCCACGGAGGAACGCTTTCGCGCGACATTGCTCCGTTCGATTTCCCATGATATCCGGACGCCGCTGACCAGTATCTCCGGGAGTGCGGAGATGCTGATGAGAACGATGCACTACAGCCGCCGGGAATACCAGCTGGCCCGGAATATTTACGAGGACGCGCAGCACCTTTCCGGCATGGTCGAGAACGTGCTGGGAATCACCCGGCTGGAGAGCGGCGTGCAGATTAAGCGGGAGATGGAAGTGGCAGAAGAAGTCATCGGCGTGTCTGTGCAGCAGTGCGAGCGGCACCATGACGGATACGATATTCAGGTGACGCTGCCGGATGAAATCCTGATGGTGCCGATGGATGCTTCCCTGGTACAGCAGGCCATTACCAATATCCTGGAGAATGCCATCCATCACACGGAGAAGAAGGACGGCGTGGAGATTATCCTGGAACGGGATGGCAATGATGCGAAATTCACCGTGCGAGACTGCGGCGAAGGCATTAATCCGGATGATCTGGAGCGGCTGTTCGAGCCGTTCTTCCAGTCGAACCGGGGCGACCGGGTCGTATACCGCGGCTTCGGACTGGGACTTTCCATCTGCCAGTCCGTGGTGAAGGCGCATGGCGGGAAGGTCTGGGCGCAGAATCGGAAAGATGTGCCCGGGGCGGAAATTATTTTTACACTACCGATGGAGGTTCAAGATGCAGCAGAAGAACGAAGTAATTCTGGTCGTAGAGGATGATCTTCAGATTCAGGATTTCATCATGTACGCACTGGCAGAGGAAGGCTATAGCGTCGTGCAGGCGCATGGCGTGGAAGAGGCAATGCGGAAGATCAAATCCAAGAATCCGGATATCATGGTGCTGGATCTCGGCCTTCCGGACGGTGACGGACTTAATCTGATTCGCCGCGTGCGCAAGAGTTCCAGTATGCCAATCATTGTCGTGTCGGCGCGGGACAAGGATGAGGACAAGGTGGAGGCGCTGGACCGCGGGGCGGAGGACTATCTGACGAAGCCATTCTCCTCGGCGGAGCTGCTGGCGCGCATTCGCGTACTGCATCGCCGGCTGCTGCGGGAGGATCGGAATCGGCGGGGCAATGAGATGTCGGTGCGGGATCTGCGAATCAATCTGGATGAGAAGGTGGTGTATCTTCACGACGAGCCGATTCACCTGACGCCGCTGGAATACCAGCTGATGGCGCTGCTGTTCCAGAACGCGGGGAAGGTCATTACCACGCGGATGCTCCTCGATGAGCTGTACGGCGTGGGTTATGGGAACAACACGCAGGCGCTTCGCGCGCTGATGGCGGGCCTTCGCCGCAAGGTGGAGAAGACGCCGGCCAAGCCGGAATATATCCTGACGGAAATCGGCGTGGGGTACCGGTTGCTGGATGAATAAGCCGGCTGAATTGATAAGTGCCGCGGAGTGCCGTGAAATGCCGTGAAATGAATCCGCGGCACGTGAAGGATTTTAGAATCGATGAAATATGCAAAGACCGGGGAATCCGGCTTCTTCGGAAGCCCGGTTCCCCGGTCTCGTGTTATCTTAATATTTGTATTCCGCGCATCCGTCGCGCGCATCCATCTCGCGCATCCGTCTCGCGCACATCCATTGTGCGCATCCATCGCGCTCATTTAATGCGGCTTATGCTTACCGCGGCTTGCACTAACGTTCGCTGACGTCAGTGAATTCCCCGAACGCTGATGCGTCTATATCAATGAATCCCATCGGACTTGCTTGCCGCATCGGCACAGAATTCTAGTTCTCCGACGATTCGCTCTTCTTTTCCTTGAGCTTCTCAATCTTGACCTTGCCGCCGTTGTTGGAGGACGCCCAGCCAATCCAGGTCTTGCCTGGGTTCAGCGAGACAATTTCCTTCTCCGACTCGGAATCCTCGGAATCCTTGTCCTTCGCGTTGTCCGAATCCTCGGATTCGACCAGCGTGTACAGCTCAAGCTGGTT
This sequence comes from Oscillospiraceae bacterium, assembly GCA_963630135.1. GTDB lineage: Bacteria > Bacillota > Clostridia > Peptostreptococcales > Anaerovoracaceae > Mogibacterium_A. Next base: position 5,141 of record CAVGMK010000071.1, on the reverse strand, counting down.
GTTCTCGTTGACATCCCACAGGATATCCTTGACGGTGCCGTTGCTGATCAGCTTGCCCTTGCCGCCGGCCAGCTTGTAATCGCAATAGGTCACGCCCTCGCCGGTGTCATGGTAATTGGACTTCGTGATGTACTTCGTCTTGTCGAAGAGAATCAGCAGATTCTCGCGGGTCAGGTCGTTCTCGAAGTCGGAAGTCTTGTACTCGCCCGACTCGGAATCATATGTCCAGGTCGCGTCCTCGAAGCAGTGGCTCGACCAGGTCAGCGTTACCTTGCCGCAGGTGTCCTCGCCGACATCCTGAATCTCTTTGTTGAAGGACAGCCTCGTCACGTTCTCGTTCACCGTCGTCTCGAAGCCCTTCTCCTCAATGGCATCCGCCACCTTGTCACCGTGCAGCACGCCGGTGTGCTCCGCCGATACGTCGCGACTGCTATCCCGGCTAAAAAGGTCCACCTTCCCCTTATACGTCATCTGGTTGATGTGATCCACCTTGTCCTCCTTGAACACGGTGTTCGCGCCTGTATATTCCGAAGACGACGTGCTCTGTCCCCAGTGAATGAAGATGGCGTCGAACATCTCCGAGAACTTGATGTACGGCGGCCGCGCGCTTCTCATCGGCCCAATCTTCTCCGGCAACTTCGTATAATCCGCGTAGAACCACAGCGTTCTCGTGATGCCGCCCTCGACTTCGCCCTGCAGAATGATATCCGGCGAATAATTCTCGTCCGTCATGCCCCACTGCGGCCGCGAATCCGGTGTGTTCTCCACCACCAGCGCTACCGGCCGCGCGTTCTCCTTGCTCTCGTCAAAATCCGTCGATCCCGTCAGCGGATTCCGCACCGGTTCCGCCTCGCTCTTCGAGCAGCCTGTCAGCAGCCCGGCGCCCATCACGAGGACCAGCAGCGCGGACACCACCCATATCGCTTTTCTTTTCATCGTCCTATATCCTCCCTCTACATATTGTGCTTTCGCTGGTTCCATGATACTACATTCCACTTAGAGCATTCAAGCCTCATTTAAACTCCTCCGGTAAAAATAAATTTAATTCTTCACCCACTTCCGACCCCGCTTCCGTTGCGGATTGCCATTGGCCACCGTGCCATCTGTTCATTCTGTCGTGCCAAGCGCAACGCCGCGCTCGCTGTACCCACTGCACCGCGATTCGAAGTCATTCCGTATTAGCGGGCATCGTTCTTGCCGTCCAGGGCGCGGTGAAGACACGCAATGACAATATTCCTGTTCTTGTTGTAGAACTTCTCGCAGTAGCATCCTCCATCTATCCCCCACTCAGGCGCATCGCCCCAGATTGAAAGAACCCCGGATGTATGGTAGAATAACGGCAAAAGACCGCATGAGGAACCCCGCACGGTTCCGATGACGCGGATACGAAAAGAGGTGTTATTATGTTAATGGGAGGCGAGAGCAAATCCCTCCGTGCGGATTTCGTAAGATATCTGATTCCATCTGTTCTGGCGCAATGGGTATATTCCCTGTACACGGCGGTGGATGGTTTTTTTGTTGCCCGTGGCGTGTCGGTTACGGCGCTGACCGCGGTGAACATCTCTTCTCCATTCGTTACCGCCATGTTTGCGGTAGCCCTGCTTTTCGCCGTGGGTACATCCACGGTGGTCTCCATCTCCCTGGGACAGGGCAATCATCACCGGGCCAACGAAATCTTCAGTCAGAATTTCGCGTTCCTCGTTGGCTTATCGCTCCTTGCGACGGCACTCCTGTATGCCAATCTCGAGCGGGTCGCGCGCTTCCTGGGCGCCACCGACGCGACGCTTCCCTATGTCAAGGAATATATCGGCACGCTGGCACCATTCGTCGTGGTGTTCATCGCGTCCTACTCATTTGAAATACTACTCAAAGCCGATGGCCATCCGAAGAAGGCCACGGTCATCGTCATGATGGGCGTGGTATGCAACTGCATCCTCGATTACCTGCTGGTTATCGTGTTCCCTTACGGCGTGTTCGGCGCGGCGATTGCTACGGCGCTCTCGCAGGTCTGTGTGACGGTCCTGTATCTGAGCCATTTCCTGTCGCCGAAGGCGACGCTCCACTTCGTGCGTTTCCGCTTCAGCGGACACCTGATTGTCCGCGTCATGAAGAACGGTCTGTCTTCCGGTATCACGGAGATGTCTGCCGGCCTGACGGTATTCTTCTTTAACCACGCCATCATCCGCTACTTAGGGGACGATGCGCTGGTCAGCTACACCATCATCAATTACGTGAATGCCATCTACGTCTACTCTATGACGGGCATTGCGCAGGGGAGCCAGCCGCTCATCAGCTTCTACCACGGGCGGCAGGACAGAGATGCCATCCGGCGCCTTCTGCGTTATGGCCTGGTGACGGCGGCGGGTTTCGCGGTGGCCGTCGTGGCCTTCTCCCTGACATGCGGTGGAATGCTGGCGAGACTCTTCATCGAGGATAACGCGAACCATCTGCAGGAATACACGGTGCATGCGCTTCGCATCTTCTCCCTGTCCTTCATTCCGGTAGGATTCACCGTGGTCATCGCGGGATACTTCGCGTCTCTCGAACGCGCCTGGAACGCCACCACCATCACGCTGGCACGGGCACTCGTGGTGATGCTTGCCGTGCTCTTCCTGATGACCCGAATCCTGGGCGGCGAGGGCATCTGGTGGACGGCGCCGGTCTCTGAATTTATCTGCCTGATATACGCAATTTCACTGTATCTTCACGGTAAGAAGAAGGGTCTGGGGTACACTAATATTAACTGAATGAACGAGTTATTAAGCAGCGTCACCGGAGGTGTTCGGTGGCGCTTTCTGGATATAGTGAGGGAAGAACAACATGCTTCAAGTCAAAGACATCCGTAAAGAATACCGGACCGGGGGACTGGTTCAGAAAGCCCTAGACGGGGTCAGCCTGAACTTCCGGGACAACGAATTCGTGGCCATTCTGGGACCATCCGGTTCCGGCAAGACCACGCTGCTGAACGTGCTCGGCGGACTGGACCGGTACGACAGCGGTGACCTGATTATCAACGGGACATCCACGAAGAAGTACAAGGACAGAGACTGGGATTCTTACCGTAACCACACCATCGGTTTCGTCTTCCAGAGCTACAACCTGATTACCCACCAGACGATTCTCTCCAACGTGGAGCTGGCACTGACCATCTCCGGCATTTCCCGTGACGAGCGACGGCAGAGAGCCATCTCGGCATTGGAGAAGGTCGGCCTTGGAGACCAGGTCCACAAGAAGCCGGCACAGCTTTCCGGCGGCCAGATGCAGCGCGTGGCGATTGCCCGGGCGCTGGTGAACGAACCGGATATCCTGCTGGCGGACGAGCCGACCGGCGCGCTGGACAGCGTGACGAGCGTGCAGATTATGGATCTTCTCAAGGAAGTGGCGGAGGACCGGCTGGTCATCATGGTCACGCACAACCCGGACCTGGCGAAGCAATATGCGACCCGCATCGTGGAGCTCAAGGACGGAAGAATCACTTCAGATTCCATGCCTTATGTGCTGACCGAAGAGGAAGCCGGCGACGGCGTGCACCGTAACCTGGGGAAGGCGGCGATGAATTTCGCCACTGCGCTTCACCTCAGCTTCAACAACCTGAAGACGAAGAAGGCCCGGACGATTCTGGTGGCATTTGCCGGTTCCATCGGCATTATCGGTATCGCCATGATTCTCTCGCTTTCCAACGGCGTAAATAATTACATCAACGGTATCGAAGAGGATACCATTCGCGAGTATCCGCTGACGGTGGACAGCTCCGGATTCAGCATCTCCTCCCTGCTCTCCAGCAGCGGCATGGCGACAACGGATGACGGCGACGGAAGCAGCAATAAGGGTGAAGTGCAGGAGCTTCAGACTGTATCCAACATGTTCGCCATGGTGGATTCCAACGACCTGAAGTCCCTGAAGAAATATATCGACAGTGACAAGAGCGACCTGAAGAAATACACCCGCGCGGTGGAGTACACCTACGAAGTAACACCGCAAATCTACCGGAAGACCGGCTCGACTTACCGGCAGGTGAATCCGGACAACACGCTGGAGAAGATGGGTATGACCATCTCCTCCGCATCGGCTTACAGCAGCATGGCGAGCAGCGATGTCTTCCATCAGCTTCCGGCCGAGAGCGACCTGTATAAGGACGAATACGATGTGAAGGCCGGCCGCTGGCCGGAGAAGTATAACGAGTGCGTCCTGGTTCTGTCCCAGAACGGCAAAGTCAGCGACCTCGCACTCTATGCCATGGGCCTCAAGGATGCGGATGAGCTGGATAAGCTGCTGAAGGACTTCATTCAGGGCAAGATTATTTCGCTGGATGAGACGCAGACGGAATCCTTCGATTACGAGGATTGCCTCGGCATCCAGTTCAAGCTCCTGAGCAGCTCGGACTGCTACACCTACGACTCGTCACAAGGCGTCTGGGTGGATCGCTCCGATGATACAAGTTATATGAATAAGACCGTCGCAGACGGCGAGGATATGAAGATTGTCGGTGTAGTGAAGCCGAAAGAGGGAGTGGATTACACCGTACTTACCGGGGACATCTACTATCCAAGCACGCTGACGGATCACCTCATCGAGAAGGCAGCGGACAGCGATGTGGTCAAGGCGCAGAAGAAGGATAAGGATACCAATATCCTGACAGGCGAAGCGTTCGGCGAGGAGAGCGACGGCGTGGACATGGGCTCCCTGTTCTCCGTGGATGAGAAGGCTTTCGCCAACGCGATTAAGTTCGATGCCTCCGCGATTACCGAGGCCATGAGTGCGCCGATGTCGAATCTGGATATGAGCGGGCTGATTGACCCGGCGGATCTGACGAACATGCCGGGCATGAGTGCGTCGGATATCCAGAAAATTATGCAGAATTCGAAGATTACCTTCACGCAGGATGGGATGCAGAACCTCTTCTCCGAGCTGGTGCAGGATTTCTTGAAGAAGGAAGCTGAGAACGGCACGGATTATTCCAAGATGGACAGCGCCTTCTCGGAATATATGGCCAGTGATGAAGCGAAAGAAGTGCTGGCTGCCGGCATCAAGGATATCATGTCGGATCACGTGGATTCCGTCATGGAGAACGAGAGCCTGCAGGAAATCATGGAAGATGTGCTGGGCGGATTCCCGGATTATCTCCAGGAGCAGGGTATCAC
>CAVGMK010000070.1:0-12144 GCA_963630135.1 Oscillospiraceae bacterium | reverse complement strand
CGCTCTGGCGAGCTGCGCCTCTAAGCTCAATCTACGCTTCGCTTGATTTCGCTAAGAGGGCGCATGCCACGCGGTTCGCCGTCTCCAATCAGCGTTCGCCTTCGGCTCCGCTTCTTGGACGGCTATCGCAGAGGTGTCGTTACCCAACTTAAGCTTCGTCTTCAACTCGCTTAAGTTGGACGACACTCTCAACCCCCATCGTCTCCGGGAACATCTCCACCGGGGTCACCTCACAGAAGGTGTAGCCCAAGGTCTGCAGCTTCTTCACATCGCGGGCCAAAGTTCCGGCATCACAAGAGATATAGACAATTCGCTCCGGTGAGATTGACGCGGTGGTCTCTAATAGCTCCGGCGCACAGCCGCCCCTTGGCGGATCCAGCACGACAACACGCGGGCGCTCGGCCAGGTTCGGGCCATACAGATAATCGGCATAGAGCTTGTCCTCCGGATCCAGGATTCGCGGGAGGATTTCCTCGGCTTTGCCGGTGTAATAGCGGGCATTCACGATGCCGTTGATAACGGCATTCCGGTTCGCATCCAGCACCGCCCCCGGCACTTCTTCGATACCGACAACCATCGCTGCTCGATTCGCCATCGAGAGGCCGATGGTGCCGATGCCGCAGTAGAGGTCGAACAGCACTTCGTCCCCTTGAAGGTTTGCATATTCCGCAGCCTTCTCGTAGAGCCGCACCATCTGCGGCGTATTCACCTGATAGAACGCGGACGCAGAGATCTCGAAATCCAGCGCGCGCCCGGAGATTCCCACGCGGTCAAGAATCGTTCTTCGACCCGCGAGCGGAACATAATCCTTGGCGAAATCGTGAATGTCCCCCTTCTTAATCTCCAGCACCACGCTCTCCAGCGCGTACTCCTCCGACGCCTCATTGACGGCGTCATCGATAGCGTAGACAATCTCCTCAGCATGAGCAAGCTCCTTGCCGGTCACGGTCAGCACGACCATCATCTCGCCCGTGCCCTCGCACGCCTTCACGGTGACCTCGCGCAGCATCGCCTGATTACCCGGCTTCGACGCGCTCGCCTTCTTGCCGCGGCCGTACACCTTCTTCGGCTCCTTGTAGACCACCAGCAGCCCATCGTCAATCAACTGGCGGATAGCCTCCGCGACGGCCATCACCGGTTCCTTCTGAATCCGGCACTCCCGCACGTCCACCACGCGGTGGCTGCCGCGCTGGCGGAATCCGACCACGGCGCCTTCCGGTCCGTTATATACGGCAAAAACAGCCTTATTCCGATAGGACACTTCCGACTCCGCGGGCGCAATCATCGGGCGGAGGGTCGGATTCTCGATGCCGCCGATTCGCGTCAGCTTGTTCCGGACATGTTCCGTCTTCATCGCTTTCTGCGCATCATATTTCATGTTCTGCAGCGCGCAACCGCCGCACACATCAAAATACGGACAGAGCGGCTCTGTCCGATTCTCGGATGGTTCCAATATTTCGACAATCTCGGCGAGCGCATAGCGGCCTTTGTCCTGAGTGATTCGGGCTCTTATGAAGTCACCCGGAATGCTTCCCGACACGAAGATGGCCAGTCCATCGACGTGGCCAATGCCTTTGCCGTCGTCCGTCATGTCGGTAATGGAGAGCGTCAGGATGCGACCTTTCTCAAAATTCGACGCAGGTTGTTTGCCTCCATCGCACTTCTGATTTGTTTTCTTACCGTTTGCTTTCTTATCAACCATGTTCTTGCCTTGCATGTGTTCCCCTATTATTTCTTCCCTATTCCAGTGACGCGGCGAAATCCCGGATTTTCGCGAAGCGCTTGCTGACTGCCGGCTTCTTCACCGGTGGCGTCAGCATCTCCCCGATTTCTCCTAAGCTGGCATCCGGATGTTCCATTCGGATTTCCGCAATCTCTCGAAGACTCGGAGAGAGAGATTGTAAGCCGACTTTGTCCTGAATAATCTGAATATTTCGAATCTGCTCCTCTGCAGCCGTCAGCGCCCGGTCCACGTTGGCGTTATCACAATTGGATATCCGCTGCGCTTCGCCTCTGGTACTGCGGTTCACTTTGATGGTCTCGAAATCGAGCAGTGCCTGATTGGCACCGATGATGCCCAGCATATCGCTGATGTAATCGGCTTTCTTGATATAGACGATGTAATCGCCTTTGCGCTGCGTCAAGTGTGCGGAGAGATCCACGAAGGTGCCTATCATCTTCTTCAGGTCCTGCGCCACCCGCTCACTGTTCAGCACGAATTCTAAGTGATAGCTCTTATTCGGATTGGATATGGTGCCGCACCCCAGAAAGAGGCCCCGGAGATAGGCCTTCTTGCAACATTTCTTGCCGATAATCGGCTGGTAGATGCCGTCGCTTAAGTAGTCGTTACCCTCGCGAATGAGGAGCATGCCCGTCTCTCTCAGAATCTGCGTGCTCTTCTCATCCGGGCTGATGGTCAGCGAATAGCGGTAGCCGTTCCGCCCCGGGATCTGGGATTCCTCCATTTCCAGCCGTGCGCTGCTCCCGAAATAGTCGCGAATCAAGGTCTTGTAATGTCTTGCGATGGCCGGGTTCTCGGTGGACGCCACGATGATGAAGCGGCCGCCGCCGGCAAGCCTCAGACTTCCGGACACGCGAAGGAAGCCGGAAATCTCGGCGAGCATATCACATTTTTTTATCACTTTGAGCCGCGCCAGCTCTCCCTTCACTTCGGAGGAAAACGACATCTATTTCTTGTCTCCTTTCGCGATGAAATCCAGGTCACGATGGGTCACCGTCACCCGATAGCCCTTCTCGCGGAAAATCCTCGCGAGCTCGTTCGTCACCGCCACGGAGCGATGGTGACCGCCGGTGCAGCCGATGGCGATGTTCAGGTGGTACTTGCCTTCCTTGATATAACCCGGAACCATCGAAGCAATCATGCCGGTGAAATTCTCGAGAAACTGCTTGGTGATATCCCATTTGAGGACGTAGGACGCAACCTTCTTGTTGTTGCCGGTCAGCGGACGAAGCGTCTTCACGTAATACGGATTCGGGATGAAACGCATGTCCAGCTGCATGTCCGATTCGGATGGAATGCCGTACTTAAAGCCGAAAGAGGTCAGGTTGATGTTGAAGGTCGAGACCGCCCCGTCCTGTTTCGTAATCCGGTCGAGCTCTAAGTTGAAATCCGCCACCTTCATGTGCGTGGTGTCGATGATGAAATCCGCCCGTTCCCGGACACCCGAGAGAATACTCTTCTCTCTCTCGATGTCCTGAGCGGAAGCCCGGCCACCCGTCAGGGGGTGATTGCGGCGCGTCTCGTTGTAGCGCTTCACAATGGTGTCCGTGGACGCCTCCACGAAAATCACCTTGCTTTCAATGCCATCCATCTGCTTGAGGCTGTCGAGGCAGGATTCCAGCTCGTCGAAGAAATTGCCTCCGCGGACATCCGCCACGAACGCGGCTTTCTCAATCTTGTTGCTGTTCTGCGACAGCTGCAGGAAATTCTTGACCAGCTGCGGCGGCATGTTGTCGATGCAATAATACCCCTTGTCCTCGAACCAATCGGCCGCTTTCGTCTTGCCTGCTCCGGACAGACCGGAAATGATGACTACCTTCATACTGAACCTTCCTCATTCTTGACTCAGTGAATTAACTTCTCTTCATGCAGTTCCACGTTCACAATTCGTGCGATATCCAGTCCCGCCTCCAGCGCCCGCTGAAGTCCGCGCTCGAATCCGCCCACTTCCGCCGGGCAGTGCGCGTCGCTATCAATGACGTAGGAGATATCGAAATCCATGGTTTGCCGGATTTCTTCCACTGTCATGTGCCGATGCCGGTTGTTAATCTCCATCCAGGTGCCCCGCGCCTCACAAGCGCGTCCTAATTCCCGGATATCGAAAGGCCCTTTGTCTCCGGGATGGGTCAGAATCAGAATATCATTCTCATAGAGTGCCCGAACGGCCATATCGGTATTGAAGACGCGAAGGCGCTCCGTACTGCCGCTCGGCAGATGGCCGAAGGAATAGATGGGATTCCGAATCATATTCCCCCGCGGCACGCCATGATGGTATCCCGCGTTAATGTAATCGAAGGCACTCTTCTTATCATCCGGCAGGTCCAGGCCGTTCTTCGTGTTGATGATGTTGGCTTCGATACCCATCATCACGCGGATTTCCGGATGCCGACGCTTGGCCTCTTCCACATCGCGTCTCATATCCGGAATCGACTTCAGATCCATGCCGTAACAGAGATGTCCGGAACCGTGATCGGTGATGCCAATGGATTCAAGACCCTGCGACAGCGCGGCTTCCACATTCTCTTCTATGGTGCCTTTTCCGTGGATGTAGAACAGGAGACCCCTGGAATACCGCGTGTGCGTATGATAGTCTGCCTTGAGCCGGTACTTCCCGGCGATGTCTTCTCTCATTTCTATTTCTCCGGAATAATGCGCACCTCCGGCTCCAGACGGATGCCGGAATTCTCATAGACTTTCTCTGCTACGAGATCCATCAGCGCCAATACATCCGTGGCGGTAGCACCACCTTTGTTGATGATGAAGCCGGAATGCTTCTCCGATACTTCCGCGCCGCCAACCGAAGTGCCCTTGAGTCCGGCCTCTTCAATCAGCGCTGCCGCATATCCGCCCACTGGGCGCTTGAAGGTGCTGCCCGCACTCGGATAATTCACCGGCTGCTTGGAGACGCGCTTCTCTGTCAGCTCGGCAATTCTCGCCTGAATGGCTTCCGGATTATCCGGCTTCAGTTCCAGCTCCACCATAGTAACAATCTCCCCGGTGGACTGAATCCCGCTGTGCCGGTAAGAGAAATCCATATCCCTGCCCTCGCGGATGTATTCTTCCTTCCCATCCGGTGTCATGAGATGGACCCGGGAGACGATATCCTTCATCTCTCCGCCATACGCACCGGCATTCATGAAGACCGCTCCGCCGATGCTGCCCGGAATGCCGCTGGCAAATTCCATGCCGGCAAGGCCGTTCTCCGCGGCCAGCGAGCTGACGCCAGAGAGGAGCTTCCCGCTTCCGGCAATCACCTTCGTACCTTCGACCTTCGCTTCCTTGAAATCGCCGTCCAGATGGACAATCACGCCGCGATATCCATTATCCGAGAACAGGAGATTCGAGCCATTTCCTATCAGGAGATGCGCCACCTCACGCTCTGTCAGGTAGGAAAGTACGGTGGCCAGCTCCGACTTATTGTGGCAGGTCACGAAATAATCCGCATCCCCACCGACCCGGAAGGAGATGTGCCTTGCCATGGATTCCTGTTCCAGAATCTGCTGTGCCGGAATTCCCAGCTGGAGTAAATCTGTTTTTAGCTTATTCATCTTGGGTTAAATCTTCCTTTTCTATTTCATATTTGCTGTAGTCCGCGTAATCCCACGTGTCGGATTTCATGTTCCGGCGGCGCAGGCGGCTGCTCGTTCCCATGCTGGCGTAGCGGTAGATGACCGCGAAGACCGGCACGCCAAGCGCCATGCCGGCAAAGCCGAAGAATCCGCCGCCCAGGAGCACGGCAATCAGGACCCAGAAGCTGCTGAGACCGATGACCGAGCCTACGACTTTCGGGCCGATAACGTTGCCGTCGAGCTGCTGGATGATGAGAATCATGATGCAGAAGTACAGGCACTGCCGCGGGCCCTCTAAGAGAATCAGGCAGGCCGACGGAATCGCGCCCAGGAACGGACCGAAGAACGGGATGACGTTGGTCACGCCGACGATTACGCTAATCAGTTCCGGCATCGGTAGTTCGAGGCCCAGCATGCAGACGTAGGTCAGGCAACCAATGATGCAGGCGTCGATGATTCGTCCGATGATGAAGCCAATGAAAGTCACGTTAATGACTTCGAAGAATTCGTAGATGCGCTTCGTGTTCTGCGCACTGAAATGCGAATTGGTAATCTTCCGGCCGATGGCGAAGAGCTTCTCTTTGTAATTCAGCAGGTATACGGAGATGAGGATGCCCACGAAGACGTTGATGAGCGCCTTGACCATGGCCACCACGCTGGTGGATACGGTCTCCGCCAGGCCCTTGAGGTCGTTATCCAGCAGGTTCTTCTGCGCCCAGGCGATGATTTCCGAGGTGTCTGCCTGCGCGAAGTTCTGGATGGCCTTCACGACAATCGGGTATTTGGCGAAATATTCCGTGCCCCAGTCGGAGAGGTTCTGCATCTTCTCCGGCAGCGTGTTAATCAGATCCATGACGCTGGTGATGATGGACGGCAGCAGCATGGTGGAAATCAGTGTCACAATGCCGACCACCAGGGCCATGCAGATGACCGTGGCGATGACCCGGGACGCCGTCAGCGCCCGCTGGCCGGCAGTCTTCTTCGAATGTTTCGGCACCGGCATGTTGAAGAACAGCGAGCCAATATTATCCGTCCGCGATTTGCCCTCGATGTACATGATGCGGTATATCCAGCGCACCAGCTTGTTGTAGATTGGGCAAAGCAGGAACGCCAACAGGATTCCGATGTACACCGGGGATAACGTCTGGTTGATAGTCTGAAATACCGTGGCAAAATTGGTACTTCGAATGGCGCGATTCACCATCAACAGAACACTTCCGGTGAAGATGATGGCAATCGTCGTCTTTGCATAGGGATTATTCCATAATTTTCGTAGCATGGTGTCTCCTTTTGCGTTACTCCCGCGATAGCTCGCGGGAGACTCGCGGGATTCCGTGAATTCGCATATTCTCCCGCAACTTCCATAATTCTCGCGGACTCTCGGGAATTTCCATTCCCGCCGTCTCCCGCGACTTCTCTTCTATATTGTTTCTATTTGCTTCGCATTACTTCTTATTTCACGTTATTTCACGCAACTGCATATGGCTTCATGGGCTTCACGTGATTAGACGCTAGTTTCCGCTTGCCGCACTCACAACGCCGCCCAGAATGGCATCTTCGATATTCGAATCATCGATGATATTGGTCTCCCAATCCCCGTCGTTGTTCTTCGTGCAGGTAACCTCGACTTCCTTGGTGTAGTCCTTCTCCTCCAGCGCATTGAATTTCTTGAACATCAGCTTGTACGCGTAGGACGTCATGTCGGTGCTGGAAGTAATCTTGCCCGAGTTCGCATCCTTCTCCATCTGCGTAATCATGCTCTTGTACGCCTTGCCGAAGTCATACGTGGTGATGGTGACCTTGACCGTCGCCGAATCGCCATCAATCTTCTCGTCGGTCACCTCGTAGTCGAAGTCCTGAATCTTGGCCAGCAGCTTCTTGTAATCATCCGAATGCTTCTTCGCGATGGACGACGAGCTGACAAGGGACGAGAGCTCCGTCTCCACTTCTTCGTCCTTAATCTGCTGCATCTGCTTCTCCACAACCACCGTCGGTGTGTTGGACTTCGCACACGCCGTCAGCGCCATCGTCAGGACGAGGAGCATCATCATCGCCAGCGCGATGGACAGGCGTCTTGCGCCCTTCCGGTTCATGTGTCGATTCGCGCGCGCGCCGTTTCCCGCTCCTGCACCGGCGGACTTCCCTCTAGTGCACCTTGCACTCGCAGAATTCTCCGCCGCACATTCCTTATCCGCAAGTCTCTCATTCGCAAGTTTCTTATTCGCGAATCTCTCTTTTGACCAATTCCCGATATCGTATTTCCCGGTCATTTGTTTCTCACTTCTGTATCTTTCTGTTTCCATCATATGATTACTCCATCACTTCATCCCCGGGAGACTCCGTTTCTCCCCATCGAACACCGTAATCCCGCTCCGGTCCAGCGCCGCCAGATACACGGACGCGTATTTCCGGGACGTGCCCAGCGCGTCGCGGAAGTCCGCCAGCACGAAAGGTCCTTTCGCGCCGATTTCCCTCGCCGCACCCACGACCTTGTTCCAGCCCGCCGCGGAAATATTATAGGATGGGTCTACCTTGACAATCGTGCCTTCTTCATAGAGCCGGCCAAAAATAGCATTGACGACCCGTTTGTCCGGATCCATCGCATAGATTTCATCATTCTTCGGAATCTCAATATCCGCCTTCGCGTACAGGTCCTCAATGCGTTTCTTGAGTGCCTCCTGTTCCGGCGTAAATACGGCCTCGAAACCCTTCATCGAGATGGACTTCCCGGCATCCTGAAGGGTACCTTCATCCATCAGGTGCTGCATCACGCCCAGCACCACCTTCTCGTCATCGATATGCCAGAGATCCTTGAGGCGGCTCTGCAGTTCCTGCTTCGGCATGCCTTCTGCCAATGGATTCTCCTGATGATAGGCTTCCAGCAGCTGCGTCAGTCCCTCTGTCATGCGGGACAGCTTCGAGGATGCCAGCAGCGTGCCATCCTGCAGCTCGGCCAGCGTGCCTTCTTCGATGCACCGGTCAATCTCGCTCCACGCCTTGGTCGGAAGGATTCCCAGTTCCCGGGCAATCTCCGCTCTATCGTAGAGGCGCCAGGATGCGGTCTTCATCTGAATCATCTGACCGAGATTTCCTTCCTCCAGAATACGGAAGTTCTCCAGAATGTTCTCCCGATTCCGCTTGTGTTTCTCCGGCATCGCGTCGAGAATCTGCCCACCGCCGATGGTAATAATCGGCGAATAGAAGCGGATGATGAAACGGTCGCCTCGCCGAACCGCAATCGGTTCTTCCAAGCGAAGCTGCACGTAAGCAGTCTCCCCGGCAGACAGCGCATCACGGTCCATCAGGATGACCTTGCACAGCACTTCCTTCGTGCCGCAATACAGGTGTACCCGGCTGTTATTCAGCACGACCCGTTCGCTGCTGTCGAACACCTTGAGGACCACATCCAGCATGCTCGTCACCACTACAGCATCTTTCCGGGCAACCACATCCCCCCGCGGGATATCATCCTTGCGCACGCTGGTCAGGTTGATGGCGGTCCGCTGCCCGGCGAGTGCTGTCTCCACGTCGGAACCGTAGGTCTGAATGCCACGTACTTTTACCGGAATATCTTCCGGATAGATGCGCACTTCTTCTCCAACGGAGACGCTGCCATCCATCAAAGTGCCGGTGACGATGGTGCCGAAGCCGGCTTTGGTGAAGATCCGGTCCACCGGCAGGCGGAACATTTCCGGCGCCTCGATGCGCTTGATTTCGCGGTCGCATTTCTTTAGAATCTCTTCCTTGAGCTCCGGGATGTTCGTGCCGTCCTTGGAAGATACCAGAATCATCGGCTTGTCCTCGAGGAAGGACCCCTTCATGTAGTCGCGGATGTCCTCCTGCACCAGTTCGAGCCATTCCTCGTCCACCATGTCGATCTTGGTGACGACAATGATGCCGTCGTCGATGCCCAGCGCCTGAAGGATCTCGAAATGCTCGCGGGTCTGGGGCATGATGCCCTCGTCCGCCGCCACGACGAACAGCACGAAATCGATGCCGCCGATGCCGGCCAGCATGTTCTTGATGAATTTCTCGTGGCCCGGCACGTCGATGACGCCGATGTTGTAACCCTGGTCATTCGGGATGTGGGCGAAGCCGAGCTCGATGGTGATGCCGCGCTTCTTCTCTTCGGCCAGGCGGTCCGTGTCAATGCCGGATAGCGCCTTGATGAGCAATGTCTTGCCGTGATCCACGTGTCCGGCGGTTCCGATGATAATGTTCTTCATCTATTCTTTCTCCTCAGAGACAGCGGAGCTGCCTCTCTTGCATCCTTTCTTACAGCGCTGTAAAAGTCTGGGCTATTATCTCCACATCACTTTCCGCGATGGTCCGCACGCACAATAAGAGTCGGTCATCGTGAATCCGTGCGACGATTGGCAGGCTACTACCACGAAGCGCTGTTTCCAGCTTCTGCGTGCTCATGGCGTCCGAGGTCACCGCTACGGCAAAGCCCGGCAGATAGACCATCGGGGCGGAGCCGCCGCCAATCTGGTCCTGCACCGGAACGACTTCCGTATGGAATGCCGGATTCTTCTCCTGAATCTGCTCCGCCAGACGATAAGCTCTCGTCTGCATGGAATCTGCCGGCTCGGTAATCATGTGGAGAATCGGAATATCCCGGAGCGCTTTCTCCGTGTCGCGGTACTTCTTCAGCGTCTCTTCCATGGCGGCAAAAGTCATTTTATCCACCCGAAGTGCCCGCGCCAGCGGATGTTTCTTCATCTTCTCAATGTATTTCTTCCGGCCCGCAATAATGCCGCCCTGCGGTCCGCCCAGCAGCTTGTCGCCGCTGAAGAGGATGACGTCAATACCGCTTGCAAGGGATGCCGGCACGTTCGGCTCGTCGAGTCCGTAAGCGCTGAGATCGACCATCAGACCGTTGCCCATGTCGAAAATAACCGGGAGGTCATGCTTCCGGCCGATTTCGACCAACTCTTCCAGCGAGGTGTCCTGGGTGAATCCCATGATGCGATAGTTGCTCGTGTGCACCTTCATCAGTGCTGCGGTACGGTCCTCATCAATGGCATTCTCGTAATCGCTCGGCTTCGTCTTGTTCGTTGTACCAATCTCATGAAGCTTCGCGCCGCTCTGCTCCATGATGTCCGGAATGCGGAAGGCGCCGCCAATTTCCACCAATTCGCCGCGGGATACGATGACTTCTTGACCTTCTGCCATCGCAGACAAGACAATCATCGTCGCTGCGGCATTGTTGTTCACCAGCATCGCATCCTCTGCGCCGGTCAGCTCACAGATGAGCTCCGAGACGATGTTGTGACGCGAACCTCTGCCGCCCGCCACGAGGTCATACTCCAGATTGGAATATCCACGGGATACGGCAGCCACGTTCTCCACCGCCTCCTTGCAGAGCGGGGCTCTGCCCAGGTTGGTGTGCAGAATGGTGCCGGTTGCGTTGATGACCGGGATGAGATGATTCGCTTCATCGTCCTCCACCTGCGCCATCACCCGCCGGGCAATGCTGCCAATGTTCAGCTGTTCTATATCGAAATGATCCAGTTCGCTCGGTTCCAACGACAGAATCTCCTGCCGTAGACGGTCAATCACCGTCCGGGCGGCTTCCGTCACCACGGTGCGACCGGCAGCGGCGAAATGCAGTTCTAATCCGCCGTCCTTGAGAAGCTCATCCATCTTTGGAATTCGTCTTAGAATATCATTCTTGTTCATGTTGTTTCTCTCCTGTAATGCGCACACGAATACAACATATATATTACCATACAGACTGGGCTTTTGCCACACGCGCAGTCCCCGAAATAACCAGAAGTTTCGGTGAAGTGCCCTTGTCCGCTTTCTATTGCCGGTTACTCCTGCTGTTTGCCATTCGCTTTTCGCAGATTTCTTACCGATGTCGCCTTTGCTTCTTTATCATTGATATTCACGTCAGAGGCAGAAGTAGAAGATGTAGAGATGCAGAGATGCAGGGAATGTCGCAGTTGCTGAGGATGCGGAAGAGGTAGAAGAATCCGAGAATGGAGAAATCATACACACGAAAGCCGGGGCAATCGCCCCGGCTTTCCCATTTGTTTCTATTTGATTTCCTTGAAAAATGATTTTCTTGCAGATTGGTCTTCTTGCAAAAACAATTTGGCGGGAGTACGTGGGAATCGAACCCACCCATGACGCTCCTAACGCCACATAGCGGTTTTGAAGACCGTAAGGCACACCAGCACCTATCTACTCCCGTACACAGTCTATAAATTTTATCATTATTAACAATCTCGCGCAATAGAAAAAATAAATCCACACCCGAATCTCATTTCTCTTTCTAATCATTCGCACTCATTGCGCCGTTTGACTTTTGACCGACGTTAAATTTATAATGAAGATGAAAAATGATAATCAGCGGTATCGACGGATTTCGATTATTGCACTATAATGACCGAATTACAATTGATAATTACCTGGATGCAACTGAAGTGTGATTGAACTGCGGTTGCATTTCGATTACTAATTACAACTCGCGATTATTGAATTACAATTATCAAAGATTCGTTGAACGTGAGTAGAACGTGAATGGAGGCAACATGATTTATTTAGATAATGGAGCAACCTCATATCCGAAGCCGGATGTGGTTGCGGATGCCGTCTATGACTACATCAAGAACGTAGGAAGCAACATCAACCGCGGCGGTTACGCGAAAGCCTATTCCACCGCCGGCGTCGTCCTGGAGACCCGCGAACTCATCAACAAGATGAAGAACGGCTACGGCTCCCGATATACCATCTTCACCCCGGGCAACACCTATTCCCTCAACTTCCTGATTAAGGGAATCGCCCGCAAAGGCGACCGCATTCTCATCTCCGGCATGGAGCACAACG
>CAVGMK010000069.1:0-15875 GCA_963630135.1 Oscillospiraceae bacterium | reverse complement strand
CACAGAGATTACCGGCGCCGATGCGCTGCCGCAGCCGCGCGGCGTCATCCGTCGAGTGATGGAGAATTACCGTGAGCTCTACGGCGTCCTGCACACCGAACTCCTGGTGAATGGCAGTAGCGCCGGCCTGATTGCGGCCATTCTCGAATCCGTGCCGCGCGGCGGCAAACTGGTGATGGGCCGGAACTCCCACAAATCCGTCTTCTCCGCACTCCGTCTCGGCGGCATCCAGCCCGTGTACGTGAAACCGGAGGTCACCCCGGAGCACCTGCAGGGTGCCATCACCCCGAAAGCCGTCGAGAAGGCTCTGAAGGAACATACCGACGCTTCCGCCGTCCTAATCACCAGCCCGAATTATTACGGCGTGCTCTCCGACGTGGAGGGCATCGCCCTGGAAGCTCACGCCGCGGACGCCGTCCTGATTGTCGATCAGGCGCACGGTGCTCACCTCAAATTCTTCGATATACTTGCCCAGAACAAGAGCGGGAAGCATGCCGCCGAGAACCTCCGCGCGGACATCGTCGTGAACAGCACACACAAGACCCTCGCTTCCTTCACGGGCACCGCGATTCTCAACGTCTGCACGAAGCGCGTGGACATCGAATCCCTCAGCGAGCGCGTTCGCATGCTCCAGACCACCAGCCCGTCCTACATTCTGATGGGCAGTCTGGATATCAACGAGAAAATCCTCCGCCGGGACGCTCCCGCCCTGATGGCATCGTGGCGCGATGACCTCCGCTACTTCTACGAGCAGAGCCAGGACATCGTCGGCCTGACCGTCATCCGGAATCCGGGAATGGATCTCACGAAGATCAACATCAGCATGAAGGCTTACGGTTTCGGCGGCGCCCGCCTCGCCGCTGAGCTCGAGTCGCGGAACATCTGGCCGGAAATGGTCCACGGCGACTACGTCATGCTGATGACCGGAATCGGTAACATCCGCGAGGATTATGTCCGCCTGCTCGCCGCCCTCCGCGATATCAGCGCGAAGTATGGCATCACGGAGAAGCTGAAGGCGCCGGACGCCAGCGACGCCATGGCGACATTCGACCTTCCTCAGGCTCCTCTTCCCACGGCCAAAAATAAATTACCTCTCGCCCAGGCGGCCGGCCACCCGGTGTATGATTCGATTATCCCTTATCCGCCGGGCATCCCGTTCGCATGTCCGGGGGAGGTCCTGACTGAGGACGCCGTCGCGTATCTTCAGTCGCTCCTTCGCAGCGGCGCTACGGTGCTTGGCATCGAGGAGGACGAAACCATTTATGTCGGATAATCCGGCTAACGACACAGTTGCCTGTCAGAACCCGGAAAGAAGAAATTCCCTGCGTCTCCGGATTCGGTTAGCTGGACAGGCGATGGCCGAACTTCAAGCTAAGAAATTTCTTGCGTCTCCGGATTCGGATAATCGAGCTTGCATGTTCGCCCTGGAAGCCGAAGTGGATGGGAATTTCCCACCGGAAGCCACCGCGAATTGAAATTTTCTACCGGAAATTATAGAGCAGGGAATTTCTATATTAGCCACATCCTCGGAATCCAGCGCGGCTTCCGCGCCCACGATTCTCTGGGGCATATCGCGCATTGGAGCATGCCGCAGACCGGAAGCACGGGAACCGCTGCAGTGCAAACAAATACATACAGAGTGTATATTTATTCACAAAATAGCCGACCCGAAACGCCCGCCGGGTCGGCTTTCCTGTGAAAAATTAAACATATTTTTACACGATGAAAGAGTTTCAAAGTCAACGAAATCAAGTTCTTTAGAAAATACAGAAAAGTGTGCTTTGTGTGAAAATTTGAGTGATTTTTGTAAAAGCTTGATGTATAATATCACGGTGAATATTGTTATTACATTTTTGTAGGAAAGGAAGGTTGCTTAAGGATGAGCCAAGGTAAACACTTACCTAGCATTCTGGTACCGCATCACAAGAACACCTCGGATATCGAGACTGTTGTAATGCCAATTCCAGATGTTGTAAAAATCTGCATGTCGCAGAGCATCGGTGCTCCTTGTAAGCCTCTCGTTGCTAAGGGCGACTACGTTAAGGTTGGACAGAGAATCGGTGATACCGATGCTTTCGTCAGCGCTCCAGTGCACTCCAGCGTTTCCGGAACGGTTAAAGACATCGTTGAGTCCCGTGGTGGCATGGGCGGCATGGAAACCCTGATTGTTATCGAGACAGACAAGAAACAGGAAGTGAGCGAAGAAGTTCAGGTTCCTCATGTGACAAATCATGCAGAGTTCGTTAAAGCAGTAAGAGACAGCGGCGTTGTTGGTCTCGGCGGTGCTTCGTTCCCGACACACATCAAGCTGAACCCGAACAATCTGGACGAATGTCATGTTCTGGTAGTAAATGCTGCCGAATGTGAGCCGTTCATCACCGGAGATAACCGGATGATGGTAGAGCAGGGTCAGGATGTTCTCGACGGAATGAGACTGATTATGAAGTACCTGGATCTCGAGAAGGGTATTATCGGAATCGAGGAGAACAAGCCGGAAGCCATTGCGAACATGAACAGCCTGATTCAGCAGAACGGATACACCGATATTGAGGTGCTGCCGCTGCAGTCCAGATACCCGAAGGGCGCAGAGCGTGTTCTGGTATACGAGGCCACCGGTCAGGTGATGGATGCCGGAGTTCTGCCGGCTCAGCTGGGCGTAATTCTGGACAACGTATCCACCATCGCTATCATTGCTGAGTTCTTCAAGACCGGTATGCCAATCGTTCGCAGAAGAATTACTGTAGACGGTGACGCTGTTGCAGAACCGAAGAACGTATTCGTTCCAATCGGAACTCAGATTGCTGACGTAATCGAGTTCTGCGGCGGATACAAGAAAGAGCCGAAGAAGATTGTTATGGGCGGACCGATGATGGGACGTGCCACGAATTCGGACGAGTCCGTTACAATGAAGAATACCGGTTCCCTGCTGGCATTCGGCAAGGAGACCGCAGAGGTGAAGACCGAGACAGGCTGCATCAACTGCGGACGTTGCATCAGTGCATGTCCGTTCAAGCTGATGCCGGTTATCTTCGCGGAAGCTTATAACCGTAAGGATGTAGAGAAACTGCAGAAGTTCAACGTTATGCAGTGCATGGGCTGCGGAAGCTGCTCCTTCATCTGCCCGGCTAGAAGACCTCTGAGCTTCATGAACACACTGGCGAAAGGTATGGTAAAGGAGGCGACAAAGAAGTAATGGAAAAGCAGAAATTTCACTCTAACCTGATCGTGTCCAACGCACCACACATCGTGACCGATGCGGATACGACGAAATTAATGGGATCCGTTCTGCTTGCACTGGCACCTGCCTTTGTCGCAGCGGTATATGTATTCGGCCCAAGAGTTATCCTGCTCTGTGCTGTCTGCATCATCGCCAGCGTTGGCTTTGAATGGTTATACAATTATCTGGCAAAGAAGCCTCAGACCATCGGAGATCTGAGTGCGGCTGTAACCGGTCTGCTGATCGCTTACAACGTACCTTCGAATTTCCCACTCTGGATGGCAGTTCTTGCTTGCTTCGTTGCTATCGTTGTTGTGAAGCAGCTGTACGGAGGTATCGGAAAGAACTTCGTTAACCCTGCTATCACCGCAAGAATCTTCCTCTTCATCTCGTTCGCATCGAACATGTCCACATGGCCGCTGCCGAGAATGTCGGAGGTAACCGATGCAACAACCGGCGCAACCCCACTGGGAATTCTGTCCGAGGGTGGTTCTACTGCAGATCTTCCATCCCTCACGAACATGTTCCTGGGATTCATCGGCGGTTCTACTGGTGAAGTCAGTGCACTGGCACTGCTGATCGGCGGACTGTACCTGATCTGGAAGAAAGTTATTTCTCCAATCATTCCGTGTGCATTCATCGGAACCGTATTTGTTATTGCCCTGATCTACACGAAGTCGTTCCACATGGCACTCTTCCACGTACTCGCTGGTGGTGTTATGCTGGGTGCCTTCTTCATGGCAACAGACTATGTTACCACTCCGAAGCTTCCATCCGGACAGCTTATGTTCGGTATCGGTTGCGGAATCATCACGATGGTAATTCGTCTCTTCGGAAGCTATCCGGAAGGCGTATCCTTCTCCATCCTGCTGATGAACATCTGCACACCACTGATCAATAGATGGACTTTCAAGCGTTATTGTGCAGGAGGTGCGAAAAATGGAAAATAAGAATAATACATTCCAGGAATTCGTGAAGCCGGTTCTTGTACTGGTCATCATCTGCTTCGTCGTTACACTGGCGCTGGCAGTTACCTATGGCGTAACGAAGCCAATCATTGATGAGAACACACTCAAGACGGCCAACGAGGCCAGAAATGAACTTCTTCCGGCAGCAGAGGGTGGATTCGAAGAATACACCGGTGACCTGTATGTTCTGGAAGAGAAGAAGGTCTATGTCAGCGAAGTATACACTGCAACCAACGGCTCCGGCATGGTAGCAACTGTACTCTCCAACTCTTACGGTGGCATGCTGACCGCTATGATTGGTGTTGACAAAGATGGTGCCATTACCAATGTGAAGATTACCAGCCACTCGGATACAGCCGGCGTAGGTACGAAGGCACAGACCGAGTCGCATCTGGGTCAGTACACCGGCCTGAAGCAGCTGGGCAGCGAGAATATCAAGAGCGATACGACCGTTGCTTATGTAACCGGTGCTTCGGTATCCTCGGGTGCAATCCACAAGGCAGTATATGCTGCTCTGGAACAGTTCAATAGTATGGGAGGTGCGAATTAATGGCTAAGACAAGCAAACTTTCCGTATTGACGAATGGAATTATCAAAGAGAACCCGGTACTGGTACTTCTGATTGGTACCTGCCCGACCCTGGCAACGTCTTCTTCGCTGTCCAACGGTCTCGGAATGGGTCTCTCTGCTACAGCAGTACTGATCTGCTCGAACATCGTTATTTCGCTTCTGCGTAAAGTAATTCCGGATAAGGTAAGAATCCCTTGCTACATCGTCGTAATCGCCGGCTTCGTAAGCGTTGTGCAGTTCCTGCTCCAGGCTTACGTTCCGTCCCTGTACGATTCGCTGGGACTCTTCCTCCCGCTGATTGTAGTTAACTGCATTATCTTAGGAAGAGCGGAAGCATTTGCCAACAAGAATACCGTGATCGACTCCGCACTCGACGGCATCGGCATGGGTCTTGGATTCACCCTGGCTCTGGCACTGATGGGCACCATCAGAGAGCTGCTGAGCGCAGGTACACTGCTTGGATTCACCGTATTCAGCGAATCCTGGTTCACCCCAATTCAGTTCTTCGGACTGGCTCCGGGCGGATTCTTCGTATTCGGTTTCCTGATTGCGATGCTGAACCTGGCAACGAAGGGCAAGGCACTCAAGAAGCAGTCCTTCAGCTGCGGTGGCTGCCCGATGTACAACTCCTGCAACCTTGCAGAAGCGAATGAAGAGGTAGCTGCAGCACCTGTAGCTGCTCAGAAAGGAGCGGAAGCATAATGATTAATTTAATTGTCATCTTCATGTCAATCGTATTGGTTAACAACTTCCTGCTCTCTCAGTTCCTGGGAATCTGTTCCTTCCTCGGCGTATCCAACAAGATGGATTCCGCTGTCGGAATGAGCGGTGCCGTTATCTTCGTTATGGTTCTGGCTGAGCTGGTTACATGGCCAATTCAGCAGATCCTCAACAAGTTCGATATCGGTTATCTGCAGACCGTTGTATTCATTCTGGTCATCGCTGCGCTGGTACAGTTCGTAGAGATGTTCATGAAGAAGTTCATGCCGGCACTTCAGAAGTCGCTGGGTATCTATCTTCCGCTGATCACCACCAACTGCGCTATCCTGGGTGCAACCATCAATGCAATCAACTACGATTATACGTTTATTCAGTCTATCGTATATTCCTTCGGCGCAGGCGTTGGTTACGGCGTAGCCATGGTTCTGTTCGCAGGTGTACGTGAAGAGAAACTCTGGGATGAGAGCGGTGTCCCGGCTGCATTCAGAGGAGTACCGATGGTACTCGTCAGTGCAACCATTCTGTCTCTGTCCTTCATGGGCTTCTCGGGATTATTCCAGTAAGGAGGGGGCATAAATGAGTAGTGCAATTGTTACACCAGTAGTCATTGTTGTAGTTGCAGGCTTTATCGCAGCTCTTCTTCTGACCGTCGCATCCAAAGTCTTCTACGTTCCGGTAGACGAGCGTGTCAGCCAGGTAAGAGAGATTCTGCCGGGCGCGAACTGCGGTGGTTGCGGTTTCGCCGGATGCGATGACTACGCAAGTGCAGTAGTCAATGATGAGAATCAGAGCTGTTCCTCATGTTCTGTTGGCGGCGCTGCTTGTGCAGCTGCCATTGCAGAGCTGCTGGGCAGAAATGCCAGCGCCGGCGAGAAGCAGGTAGCCAGAGTTACCTGTAACGGTACCTGCGGCGCAACCGGCAAGATTGCGGAGTACCAGGGCCTGATGACCTGTAAGGCAGCGAAGACCTATTTCAGCGGAAATGGTCAGTGCCAGTTCGGATGTATCGGTCTGGGCGACTGCGCAGCAGAATGTGATTTCAACGCCATCGGCGTAATCGACGGTGTTGCCATCGTGAACAGAGACAACTGCGTAGCGTGCGGTAAGTGCGTGAAGACTTGTCCTCAGCACATCATCCAGCTCGTTCCGGAGAAGAACCAGGTACACGTACTTTGCTCCTCCAAGGACAAAGCGCCGGTTACCCGCAAGAACTGCTCCAACGGATGTATGGGTTGCGGTAAGTGCGCGAAGGTATGTAAGTTCGATGCAATCACCGTGGAGAACAACCTTGCTGTTATCGACATGGATAAGTGCAAGAACTGCGGTATGTGCATGAGAGTCTGCCCGACCGGCGCAATCAACAGCTACAGCCTGAAGCACGCGAAGAACGCCATCAAGATGAACGAGAAGGAAGCCGCAGAGAAGGCCGCTAAGGTCGCTGCTGCGAAAGCCGCGAAGGAAGCAGAAGAAGCTGCTCCGCAGGCGTAACCCGGTTCAGACGGATACGGCAAGTATTCCGATAATTAGGTCAAAAAAAGACGGCGCAGCCACGGCTGCGCCGTTTTCGTGTGTCCGGGACTTCCCCGGAACCCGTGAAATGTTGCACTTTGACCAATTCTTAACGTTGGTGAAAGGCCTTGAACTACCTTCCCGATTGGGATATAATTTCGATACATGGAGTTAGGAGGACTTTATATATGGCTATTTATAATTTGACGAAAGACAATTTCGCACAAGAGGTACTGCAGTCGGACAAGACCGTATTGGTTGATTTCTATGCAGACTGGTGTGGCCCGTGCAAGATGCAGGGACCGGTACTGGAAGAGCTTGCGTTAGATAGAAATGATGTGAAGGTGTGTAAGCTGAATATCGATGATGAGAGAGAACTCGCCATCGAATATGGCGTAATGAGCATTCCGACACTGATGATTGTGAAGAACGGCGAGGTGACCTATAAGGAAGCCGGCCTCACACAGCGCAAGGAACTGGATCGTCTGCTGGAGAAGTAGGCGAAGGAAATGTGAGCTGGAGCCGGATGTGCTCGGCGGGTGAAATTTGTTTTTAGTGGAGGGAAGTCCGGGAGAACGGATGCGCTCGCCGTGAATGGAACATAGGAAATACATAGTATAGCAGAAGAAGCGTCTTCCACCCTTGAGGTGGGAGGCGTTTTACATTGTCTTTACATTTTTTTTACGCGGGGTAGGTAGTGAGAAAGGGCGTATGTCGATAGACTTCTAGTATAAAGAGATAGGATAGGAAGAAGGAGGATCTTATGTACGGAGTCATCGATATCGGGTCGAACACCATCCGGCTGGTGGTATATGAGCGCACGAACGGGCGCCTGGAGCAAATTCTCAACAAGAAGATTACCGCGGGACTGGCGGGATATATCAATAAGAATCACGAGATGCGGATGCGCGGCGTGCAGGTCGCGGTGGAGTCGCTGATGGAGCTCAAGAAGGTGACGGACAATCTGCATCTGGACGGCGTGAGCGTGTTCGCGACGGCGCCGCTTCGGAACATTAACAATACGGAAGAGGTTGTCAAGCAGATTGAGGAAGAGACCGGCTTCCAGGTACAGGTGCTGAGCGGCAGGCAGGAGGCGGCGTACGGTTTCGCCGGGCTGCGCGGCGAGAGCAGCGTGGATGAGGGGTTGATGATTGACCTCGGCGGCGGCAGCGCGGAGCTCGTGGCTTTCGACCACAACGATTCGCTCTATTCATGTTCGATTCCGTGGGGATCGCTGAACCTCTACCGCCGTTACGTGAAGGGAATCACGCCGAGCAAGAAGGAAATCGAGGAAATTGGCCACCTGATGAAGAAGCAGTTCGAGAAGGTGAAATTCCCGGAGGGTTGCAATACCCGGCTGCTCTGCGCCGAGGGCGGTACCGCCCGCGCGGTCGACAAGATGATTCGTGCCATGTACAAGGAAGGCGCCGAGGATGCGCCGGGCCGGTACAGCAGCAAGATGCTCCGCAAGCTGCTCGACGATTATTGCGAGCGTCCGAAGCACATGACGGATCAGCTGTTGCGCGTGGCGCCGGAACGGATTCATACATTCGTGCCGGGACTGGTGGTGCTGAATAAGGCGGTCGAGGTTTTTGGCGTGGAAGAGATTGTCACCGTCGGCTTCGGCGTCCGGGAGGGCTTCCTGATTCAGGCGTGCCCGGCGAAGCCAGCGAAGAAGAAATCTTCCGCCGAGAAGCCGGAAGCGTAGCAGAGGGGGGTGTCAGAATGCTAAGCAACAGTAACGGCGCGAAAGTCGCCATCCCATATATGCAGAACCGTGAGCTCTCGTGGCTCCAGTTCAACGAACGCTGCATGTGGCAGGCGAAGGATACTACGAATCCGCTGATTGAGCGCCTTCGCTTCCTGTCCATCTTCACCTCGAACCTCGATGAATTCTTCATGGTTCGCGTCGGCAGCCTCGTGGATATGCTCCCGCTGGGAGAGGATTATTGGGACGATAAAACCTGCCAGACCGCAGCCGAACAGCTGGAAGCCATCTACGACGTGGTTCGCGAGCTGTACAATGAACGGGATCAGATCTATGCCGAGCTCGAAGAGGAGCTCCGCGCCAGCGGCGTCTACCGTCTCTCTTATGACGAGCTAACGAATGCGGAGCGGGAGTACGTCGAGCTCTATTTCAGCACTTCGATTCTGCCGGTGCTGTCGCCGATGGTGATTGATGCGCAGCATCCTTTCCCCCACCTCAGTAACAAGGGCATCGAAATCTGCGTCCGCCTGCATCGCGAAGGCAAGACGAAGGACGGCTTCGCCATCCTGCCGATTCCGTCATCTATCCCGGATGTTCTGTATCTCCCGGGCGCCGGCGTCCGCTACATCGGCATCGAGGACGTGCTCCTCGAACTGGCCGATGTCGTCTTCGACACCTACACCGTGCTCGAGAAAGTCCAGATCTGCATCACCCGCAACGCCGACATCAACGCGGAAGACGAGGACAGTGAGAAGGACAAGGACTTCCGCAACGTCATGCAGCGCCTCCTCAAGGATCGCCGCCGCCTTGCGCCGCTCCGCCTCGAGATAACCACGCTCCCGAGCAAGGAGATGTACAAATTCCTCCGCAAGAAACTCGTCCTGCAGGACGAACAGATCTTCATCACCAGCGGCCCGCTCAAGATGAGCTACGCCTACGGCATCGAAGAGAAGCTGAGCCCGGAGCTCCGCCGCAAGATGCTCTACCCGGACTACGAGCCGAAGATTCCGGCCGAACTTGACCTCAAGAAATCCATGTTCGCCCAGATCCGCGAGAAGGACCGCCTCCTCTCGTACCCTTACGAGAGCATGAAACCGTTCATCAAGCTCCTGGAGGAAGCCGCCGACGATCCCGATGTGGTCTCCATTCAGATTACCATCTACCGATTAGCGGGTAAAAGTAAGCTCGTCAAGGCCCTCTGCCGCGCCGCCGAGAACGGGGTCAAGGTGACCGTGTTAATCGAGCTCCGCGCACGATTCGACGAGCAGAACAACATCGACTGGTCGCGGGAATTCGAGGACGCCGGATGCACCATCATGTATGGCATGCCGAATTACAAGGTGCATTCCAAGCTCTGCCTGATTACACGCAAAGAAGATAACCGTATTCGCCGCTACACCCAGGTGGGCACCGGCAATTACAACGAGAAGACGTCGAGACTCTACACGGACCTGTCATTGATGACGGCGGATGAGGAAATCGGCGATGATGCCAGCGCCTTCTTCCGCAACATGGGCATGGGCAATCTGGAAGCCAAATACGACCGCCTGCTGGTCGCTCCGATGGAGTTGCAGGCGAAGGTCATCGAGCGAATCGACCGGGAGATTGCCAAAGGAGAAGACGGCTACCTCTTCTTCAAGATGAATTCGCTGACCGATAAGAAAATAATCACAAAGCTGCACGAAGCATCCCAGGCTGGTGTGAAGATAGAGATGATGATTCGGGGCATCTGCTGCCTGATTCCGGGCATCCCGGGAGAGACCGAGAACATCGAGGTACGAAGCATCGTCGGGAGATATCTGGAGCATTCCAGAATCTATGTCTTCGGTAAAGGCGAAGAGCAGCGCATGTACATCGCCTCCGCCGATTTCATGACGCGAAATACCCAGCGCCGTGTCGAGGTGGGATGTCCGGTTCTGGACAAGGATATCCAGGCGAGAATCTGGAAGATTATTGACCTGCTGTGGAGCGACAACCAGAAGGCGATGCGCCTTCTGCCGGAGCAGCGGTATGTCCGGGTGTGGAGTGCTTGCGCTACCGAGGTAACCGATGACACCACGAATGAAAATAGTGGCAACGGTTCGGGAAGCCATTGCGATGCTGTTAACGGGAAGAATGCAGAAGGCAGCATGAATGTAAATGCCGGTGCGAATGATGGAAGCGGTAGTGGTGCCAACACTGTCAATAATCCGAATACTTCTTTGCCTACCATAAATGCACAGGATGAGCAGATGAAACTTGCCGAGTCGGATTCCGTGAAGCGCGAAGATTCTGTAGAGGCTGCCAGCGCATCGAACAAAGACGGAAACGCCAAGAATATGGATGGATCGAATGCCGTTACCGATAACGCCTCCGGCGGGACGAAGATTCAGAAGCTCCTGAGTTGGTTCTTCAAAAACTAGATTAACTAGGAAATCCAGTAGGAAATCGAGTGACCCAATATTGCAATCGTAGAACGAATGCGGCGCCGAGCGGTGTCGGTGAGGGTTCACTATATGATATCTCATGCGCCATCGGAAGTTGTTGGACGGGAGTACAATATTTTTAGCAAAAGAACGAAAAATTTGCATTAAGTTTGTAATTTAGTACAAAGGAAGCCCTTGAAATCCCATGGTAGGATGATTATAATTAGACCATCGAAGCGTAAAAAGGGACAAGATACAGATTCGATACTAGGGGAAGGGGCGCCCCGCAACACAAGCGTTCGCCGAAGACGGTGGACAGAAAGACCGAAAGCCGAAGTTCGCTTCGGCTTTTTTCTCGCTGTTTTTGCGGAATTCGATGTCGTACTTCTTGTATTCATTCGAGAGGGCGATTGCCGAAATGCATTCGGGACTCGATGCGGTGGTGATGGGCGGAATGCCGGGTCTGCCGGCCGGAGGAGTCTTGGAATATCCTGCCAATTCGCCGGATTCCCGGCATTCCTTGAACCGCTTTTCCCATCTGTGATATAATTACTCGGTTAAGCACAGGAGGCGAGGGCAGGAACAATGTCACCGATTATAAGAGTAGAAAATCTGACATTTGAATACCGCAAGGCGGACGCGGAGGGCAATGAGATTCACGCGGAGCGCGCCATCGACCACATCGGATTTCAGGTGGAAGCAGGCGAGTTCGTGGGGATTCTCGGCATGAATGGCTCGGGCAAATCCACCCTGGCGAAGTGCCTCAACGGCCTCTTGCTGCCGTCGGAAGGGGACGTGTGGATTGACGGCATGAACACCCGTGACGACGACCGCATCTGGGACATCCGGAGCACGGTCGGCATGGTCTTCCAGAACCCGGACAACCAGATTGTGTCCTCGGTGGTGGAAGACGACGTGGCTTTCGGCCCGGAGAATCTCGGTGTACCGCCGAAGGAAATTCGTCAGCGCGTTAATCAAGCACTCAAGCAGGTGGGCATGTACGAGCAGCGGCTCAAGGGACCGCATATGCTGTCGGGTGGCCAGAAGCAGCGTGTGGCGATTGCCGGAGCGCTTGCCATGCATCCGAAATGCATTGTCTTCGACGAGCCGACCGCGATGCTCGATCCCCGCGGCCGTGCGCAGGTCATGGAGATTGTCCGCGAACTCCACGAGGAGGGCATCACCGTGATACTGATTACCCATTTCATGGAAGAAGCCATGCAGGCGGACCGCCTGATCGTCATGAAGGAAGGCCGTATCCACAGCGATATGACGCCACGCGAATTCTTCGCCGACCGGGAGCGCACCCAGAGCGCCGGCCTCGAGATGCCGCCGGCTATCGCACTCCGTGAGGAAATCAATCGGCTGGGATATCCGATTCCGGCGGATGTCCAGACGGAAGAGGAATTAATCGAAGCCATTGTGCAATTGGCGAATTAGTGCATTGTTCTCAATCAGGCCATATTGCTCACGACATATTGTATCGATTAATCCATACTTGATCTTCTGGTAGCCGACATTGAATCTGCCAGTTACAATCATTGAGAAACGAATAGAATAACATGTCAATTACAGTAGAACATCTTACATATACATATTCGAAGGGAATGCCGAACGAGACACTGGCGCTGGATGACGTCAGCTTCTCCCTGGCGGACGGCGAATTTGCCGCGATTATCGGGCACACCGGTTCGGGCAAATCCACACTCCTGCAGCAGCTCAACGGCCTTCTTCATCCCGATTCCGGGCGGATTACGGTGGATAATGTCTGCATTACCGACGACGGCGTCAAGATGGTAGACATTCGCCGGAGAGTGGGGCTTGTCTTCCAGTATCCGGAATACCAGCTGTTCGAGGAGACTGTGGCGAAGGACGTGGCTTTCGGACCGAAGCAGATTGGAATCCAAGGCGATGAGCTGGACAACGCCGTTCGCGAAGCCATTGCGCTGACCGGCCTCGACTATGACAAAGTGGCCGAGTGCTCGCCGTTCGAGCTCTCCGGCGGACAGAAACGCCGCGTGGCCATTGCGGGCGTGCTGGCGATGAAGCCGGAGGTCCTGATTCTGGATGAACCGACTGCGGGACTCGACCCGGTAGCGCACCGGGAAGTGCTGAACCTGATTCGGAACATCCACCAACAGTCCGGTATGACGATTCTTCTTGTCTCCCACAATATGGGCGATATCGCCGAGTTGGCCGACCGCGTTCTTGTTATGGATGACGGCCATCTGGTCATGAACGGCACACCATCAGAGGTCTTCTCCCAGGGCGAGAAGCTCCGGGCCATCGGCCTCAATGTGCCGCCGGCCATGGAGATGATGGAGAAGCTGCATGAGAGAATCCCGGGAATCGAGGCGAATGCGCTGACGATTCCGGCGGCGGCGGAGGCAATTGCGAACTACTTGCAGCAGAAACATGCGCCAGCAGGTGCAATAGAGCAAGCGTAATATGGCAAGCGTAATGTAGCAAGCGCGATAGGAAATTGATGTGGCAGATTCCGCGCGGCATCGCTGTGCGAACCAGTGCTCCTCTACAGTTGCAACGCAAGGCGACAGCCGTGGATATGCGACGGAGCCGCGCGATGGAACTTCGAGCTACGAAACACGAAATATGATATCGCTATTCAATCCGGCGGTAACAGCGGGATACAAGCGATATCAATGACATAGGCAATAAACATAATCAGTACAATAAATATAATACGATTTACATAGCAGGACTTAGCATGATTCGCGACATTACATTGGGACAATATTATCCGCGGGAGTCGGTCATCCACCGGCTGGATACCCGCACCAAGATTCTGGCAACGGCGCTCTTTATCGCCGAGGTTTTTGTCGTGAATTCTTTTGCGGGATTCGGCATCGTCATCCTGGGTCTTGCCGTTATCATCCGGCTGTCCGGCGTCCCGCCGAAGTTCATATTCAAGGGGCTGAAGCCGGTGATGTTCATCATCCTGTTGACCTTCGTCATCAACCTGTTCGTCTTCGATGGCACGGTTCTCTGGCATTGGAAATTCCTGACTATCACGGAGGAAGGGTTGTACCGCTCGTGCTTCATGGCACTACGCCTGGTGCTCCTCATCATCGGCACCTCGATGATGACATTGACCAGCAAGCCGATGGAGCTGACCGACGGCATGGAGAAGCTGCTGAAGCCGCTGGAGCGCTTCGGCGTCCGGAGCCACGAGATTGCCCTGATGATGTCGATTGCCCTGAGATTCATTCCAACGCTCCTGGAAGAGACGGATAAAATCATGAAGGCACAGCAGGCCCGCGGCGCCGACTTCGAGTCGGGAAACCTCTTAGAGCGGGTGAAGAATATGATTCCGATATTGGTTCCGCTCTTCGTGGGTTCCTTCCGCATTGCGCAGGAGCTTGCGCTGGCGATGGAAGCACGATGCTACCACGGCGGAGTCGGAAGAACACGGATGAAGGAAATTACTTTTGGCCGAAATGACGCGGTAGCGGGCGTAATTCTGGTGGCCTTCCTGGGAATTATTATTGCATCCCGGTGGTTGCCATTGCCGTAAGTAGGCAAAATGAAAGATTGCAAGGTGGCAGAATTGCCGCGACCAGCCCGAAGGCGCTACAGCTGCCGCACACTGGATAAGTAATATGGAGTGCGGCAAGATTGTCCGAAATAAGAATGCCACGGGCGAGATTGTCCGAAATAAGAATGGCGCGGGCGAGATTGCCCGAAAAGAGAATGCGGAGCGTCTGCGCGAAGGAACGGGATTACTCCTTGTGGTGGCCTTTGGCACGCGACAAGTGGCGAGTCGGCCAAGACTCTAACAATACGGAATTCTAGCAATAATAGAAGCAATAATAGAAACAGCGAGGGATATAGTGAGACAGCGGAAAGTCAAGAATTTGGAAGAGAAATACGCGAAATACGAGGACATGCTGGTGTACCAGCCGGAGGCGCGCAAGGGCGCGTGGGCCGAGCTGGCGCGGGCGAAGGGGTGCACGGGCATCTGCCTCGAAATTGGCTGCGGCAAGGGCAAGTTCATCTCCGAGATGGCGGAGCGGGAGCCGGAGAATTTCTTCGTCGCGATTGAGGGTAACCGGAGCGTGCTGCTGCGCGCGATGGAGAAGGTGCGGCAGAAGAAGCTGGTGAACGTCGTGTTCGTGCCGGATTTCATCGTGGACCTGACCGACTGGTTCCGCGATGAGGAGGTCGATGGAATCTATTTGAATTTCAGTGATCCGCTGCCGAAGAATTATAGCGCCAAGAAACGCCTGACGCACCGCTCGAAGCTGGCGCAGTACGAGCGCGTGCTCAAGGACGACGGCATCGTGACGTTCAAGACGGACAACACGGGGCTGTTCGAGTTCACCATCCAGGAGATTCTGGCGAGCGACATGCGGATTCACGAGCTGACGCGCGACCTGCATCACTGCGAGTACAATGAAGACAATATTATGACGGAGTATGAAGCGAAATTCAGCACTCTGGGAGAGAATATTAAAAGGGTTAAATTCGGAAGAAAAGAGAGGAGAGACAGAATGGCAGACACGAGTTTTGCAGCGTACAACGGGAGAGTTGTGCCGACGGAGGACAAGATTTTCGGCATCAGCGGCCGGGCGAAGGCAGCAATTGCCGCGAAGGGCAAGGAGCAGGTGGTGAACGCGACGATTGGCGCGCTTCTGGACGATGAGGGCGAGCTGATTGTGCTGTCCTCGGTAGATGAGGCGGTAAAAGCCCTTTCTCCGGCGGAGTATGCCGAGTACGCGCCAATTGCGGGAACGCCGGGGTTCAAGGACGCCATCGTAAAG
>CAVGMK010000068.1:0-8806 GCA_963630135.1 Oscillospiraceae bacterium | reverse complement strand
TGGTCCTCCGGGTTTGGTGTGTACAGAGGAGAATTCTGATATGCGCGGGCTGGCTAATGGCAAGCGACCGGGATAACGAAGCGAACAGCGCTGACTACTGCCGGATTGGAGCAACATGCAGCCCATGCAGAATAGCGATAGCGCTTTGTTCCAGGGCTTTCGAGTTGTAGAGGAATGCATGCACATCCCCCTGTACTTGATTCCGCCTGGCGGACGTATTACAATATACTGGTGTTATTGTGTGACAGACCTTGGAATTCAAGGCTGGTTCACTTGATATTATAGGGAGAAATATTTATGTCTTATTCTTTCGTCATCCCCTGTTACAAGTCCTCGAAGTCCATCCGCGAAGTCGTGGAATCCACGATTCAGGAGATGGATCAGATTGGCCGAGGACCGTATGAATTTGTACTGGTGGATGACCATTCACCGGATGATGGCGCGACGCTTCGGGAACTCAAGGCACTGGCAGATGATTACGATTGCGTGAAGGTCGTCGAGCTGGCCAAGAATTCCGGGCAGCACAACGCATCGATGGCCGGCCTCAATCAGGCGCAGGGAGATTTCATCATCTCGATGGATGATGATCTTCAGACGCGTCCATCTCAACTGCCGAAGCTCTTCGATGAGATCGAGAAGGGCTATGATGTGGTCTATGGTTATTATCCGGAGAAGAAGCACAGTAAATTTCGTAATTTCGGAAGCTGGGTTCATTATGAGTCCGTTCGGATCCTGATTGGGAAGCCGAAGGGGATGAAGACATCCAGCTTCTTTGTGATGAGAAAATTCGTCCGGGATCACATGATTGAATATAAGGAGCCGTATACGCACCTCCAGGGACTGGTGCTCCGGACGACGCGGAATATTTCCTCCGTGCCGGTAGAGCACTTCGACAGGGCATACGGCAAGTCCGGATACACGCTGCCGAAGCTCATCAAGCTGTGGGCCAACATTGTGGGTTATTCCGTGGTGCCGCTTCGGATGGCGACTTGTCTGGGGACAATCTTTGCGGCAGTGGGTTTCATCAGCTCAATTGTGGTGATTATTAAGAAGATTCTTCACCCAGAGATTATAATGGGATGGTCTTCGCTGATGGCGGTAATCTTCTTCTTCTCGGGATTGATTATGTTCTTCCTGGGACTTATCGGAGAATATATCGGCCGGATGTTCCTGAGCCTCAGCAATAACCCGCAATATGTTATCCGGGAGATTTACACAGGTGAAGATAGCAAAGAGACGAAATCGATAGAATCGGTGAATGCTTCGGAAGACGAAACACTTTCGGTTATGTCGAATCCGGCGGAAGAGAAGAAACCTCAGGAATCGTTGGGATAACCGAACAATGGGCTGGAACGAATCCCTTGGGGAATGAAATAGCCGAGCGGAAGCAGGAAGATGAATTTCTCCGGTCGGAAATAACGGGCGAGAGAAATCTATTTTTGGCAGAGGAGACAGAGGCAGGAGAGTATAGCTGGGCAGTGCGGGAGACCGCGGAAAGGATGAGAGATGATACGTTTTAACGAGCCGCCTTATGTGGGCAAGGAACTGGAATACATGAAGGCCGCGATTGAGAATCACAAGATCTGTGGGGATGGCGTATTCACGAAGCAGTGCAATGCGTGGATTGAGGAGCATACCGGCACGAAGAAGGCGCTGCTGACGACGTCGGGCACGCAGGCGCTGGAGATGGCGGCGCTGCTGGGCGATATTCAGCCGGGCGATGAGGTGATTCTGCCGTCGTATACGTTCGTGTCCACCGCGAATGCGTTCGTGCTGCGCGGCGCGAAGCTGGTGTTCGTGGACATTCGGCCGGACACCATGAATATCGACGAGAAGCTGATTGAGGATGCCATCACGGAGAAGACGAAGGTCATCGCGCCGGTGCACTACGCGGGCGTGGGCTGCGAGATGGATACCATCATGGATATTGCGAAGCGACATAACCTGATTGTGGTGGAGGATGCGGCGCAGGGCGTCAATGCGTTCTATAAGGGGCGCGCGCTCGGCAGCATTGGCGATTACGGTTGCTACAGCTTCCATGAGACGAAGAATTACAGCATGGGCGAAGGCGGGGCCATTCTGGTCAACCGCGAGCAGCAGCTGGAGGATGCGGAGATTATCCGCGAGAAGGGCACCGACCGCAGCCGGTTCTTCCGTGGTCAGGTGGACAAGTACACCTGGGTGAGCATCGGTTCGTCGTTCCTCCCGAGCGACATGAACGCGGCTTATCTGCTGGCACAGCTGGAGATGGCGGAGGAGATTAACGAGAACCGTCTGGCAAGCTGGGCGCGGTACAACGAAGGGTTCCAGGATCTGGCGCAGGCAGGCACCATCGAGCTGCCGTACATTCCGGCGGAGTGCGCACACAACGCCCACATGTATTACATCAAGACCAAGGATATCGAGGAGCGGAAGGCGCTGATTGCCTTCCTCAAGGAACGCGAGATTGCGGCGGTATTCCATTACGTGCCGCTTCATTCCGCACCGGCAGGGCTTCGCTACGGTCGCTTCCACGGTGAAGACCGCTACACGACGAAGGAGAGCGAACGCCTCCTGAGACTCCCGATGTACTATAACCTGACCGAGAGCGACCAGCAGAAGGTCATCGATAGTGTCCACGATTTCTATCGGAAATAGGTAGATTATGTTACAGGCAATTCGAACTCGGATCCAGAAGACCGACAATATTGAGAGAAGTAGCTATCTGTGGAACATGATCAATGCCATGCTCAGTGCCGGGGAATCGCCGATGATGACGCTGGTGCTGACGCGGAGCCAGGGCGTGTATGATGCCGGAATCTTCAGCATCGCCTACGCCGTGGGCACATTGATGCTCTACGTCGGGCAGTATGGTTTCCGGAAGTTCCAGTCGTCAGATATTCGGGAGAAATATTCTTTCGCCGAGTATTATGGCATCCGGATTATCACCTGCGTGGTGATGATGATAGCGGCGCTGCTCTATTGTGTGTTCGGCGTGGTCTTCCGGGGGTATGATGCGAACAAATTCATCGTCATCCTGCTGGTGAATGCGCTTAAGTGTGTGCAGGCATTCACCGACGTGGTGCACGGCAGGATGCAGCAGATGGGACGGCTGGATGCGGCGACCAAGTCCTCGTCGGTTCGCTATCTGATGGAGATTATTTCCTTCGCGGTGGCGTACCTGCTGACTCGTGACCTGACGGTAGCGATGGTGACTTGTGTTATCGTCTCGGTGGTGGTTGCGCTGCTGACGTCCATGAATGTGGCGACGGATTTCTGCCAGTTGCGGCCGGTATTCCATGCGAAGCGGATGGGGCAGATGCTGGTGGAGGGTTTTCCGCTCTTCCTGAGTCTGTTCCTCAACATGTATCTCAGCAATGCGCCGAAATATGCGATTGATGCGTACCTCACGGAAGAGATACAGGCCATGTACAATATCATCTTCATGCCGGCTTTCGTGGTGCAGCTGGTGGTGCATTTCATCTTCAACCCGATTCTCACCTCCTATGCGGAGGTGTGGGCGCGCGGGGAGCTGGCACGTTTCAAGAAGCTGATACAGCGTCAGATGCTGGTGGTGCTGGGACTTACGGTACTGGGACTGGCCATTGCGGCGACTATCGGTATTCCGGTGCTGTCGTGGATCTTCGGCATGAACCTGGCGGGACACAGGCGGGAGCTGGTAATCGTGATGATTGGCGGCGGCATGCTGGCCTATTCGGTATTCTTCAACACGGTGATTACCATTGTGCGGATGCATCGCACCCTCATCTATAGCTACGGTGCGGCGGCGATTGCGGCGTTCGCGCTCTCCGGCTTCTTCGTTCGGAATTATGGGATGCTCGGGGCGACGGTGCTGTACGCGATTATTATGACGATTCTGACGGCTATCCTGGGCGTCATTCTGTGGATGCGGATTCATGAGGAGACGAAGAAGCGGGAAGCAAAGTAAAAATACAACAAGTAGGTATCTAAGAAGTAAGAAAGTAGGAAACAAGCATGAAAGGTATTATCCTCGCAGGCGGCAAAGGAACCCGTCTCTATCCGATGACCAAGGCAGTGTCGAAGCAGCTGCTACCTATCTATGATAAGCCGCTGGTGTATTATCCAATTTCCGTATTGCTACTGGCGGGAATCCGGGACATCCTGATTATCTCATCTCCGGAAGCCATCGGCGGATACGAAGAACTCCTGGGAGACGGAAGCAGCCTGGGCGTGCGCTTCGAATACAAGATTCAGGATCAGCCGAGAGGGCTGGCAGACGCGTTCATTCTGGGCGAGGAATTCATTGGCGATGACAATGTGTGCCTGGTACTGGGCGACAATATCTTCTACGGACAGGACCTCAGCGGTATTCTCAAGCGGGCTGTGGCGCACAAGACCGGCGCGACCGTGTTCGGCTATCCGGTTAAGGATCCGACGGCCTTCGGCGTGGTGGAATTCGACGAGAACAAGAACGTCATCTCCATCGAGGAGAAACCGGCGAAGCCGAAGTCGAACTTCGCGGTACCGGGACTCTACTTCTATGATAACGATGTCATCGAGATTGCGAAGAACGTCAAGCCATCCGCCCGGGGTGAGATTGAGATTACCGCAGTGAATAACGAATATCTCCGCCGTGGCAAGCTCAAGGTGGAGCTGATGGGAAGAGGCATGGCATGGCTGGATACCGGTACGCCGGACGGTATGCTGAGCGCCTCCGAGTACGTATCCACCATCCAGGCGAGACAGGGCTTCTACATCGCCTGCCTGGAGGAAATCGCGTGGCGCAAGGGCTTCATCGACGACGAGCAGCTGCGCAAGGTGGGCGAGTCCCTCAAGATGACGCAATACGGGCAGTATATTCTGTCGCTGATACAGGAATAGCAAATCGCAAGATTATAAGAAGATATCGCTTCCATCTGGAAGCATAACAAGGAGCAAGATTCATGAAAATTCTGGTAACTGGAGCCGCTGGTTTTATCGGCAGCAATTTCGTATTCCACATGCTGAAGGCCCATCCGGACGATGACATCATCGCGCTGGACTCCCTGACCTACGCAGGCAACATGGAGACACTGGAGCCGGTGATGAACGAGCCGCATTTCGACTTCGAGAAGTGTGACATCACGGACAGAGATGGCGTGTGGCAGGTGTTCGAGAAGCATCACCCGGACGTGGTGGTGAATTTCGCGGCAGAGTCCCACGTGGATCGCTCCATCGAAGATCCGGGCGTGTTCCTTCGCACCAACATCCTGGGCACCCAGGTACTGATGGATGCGGCGAGAGCGTTCGGCATCCAACGCTTCCATCAGGTAGGTACCGATGAGGTGTACGGCGACCTGCCCCTCGACCGACCGGATCTCTTCTTCACCGAGGATCTGCCGATTCAGGCATCCAGCCCGTATTCCGCTTCGAAGGCTTCGGCGGACCTGCTGGTCATGGCTTATCACCGCACTTACGGTCTGCCGGTGACCATCTCCCGTTGTTCGAACAACTATGGCCCGTACCAGTTCCCGGAGAAGCTGATTCCGCTGATGATTGCCAACGCGCTGGCGGATAAGCCGTTGCCAGTATACGGTACCGGTGAGAACGTTCGCGACTGGCTCTACGTGGAGGATCACTGCCGTGCCATCGACATGATTCTGCAGAACGGCCGGGATGGCGAAGTCTATAACATCGGCGGACATAATGAGCGTTCGAATCTGGAGGTGGTGAGAACCATCCTTCGCCAGCTGGGTAAGCCGGAGAGCCTGATTACTTTCGTCGGCGACCGGAAAGGGCATGATCTCCGTTACGCCATCGACCCGAGCAAGATTCATGAGGAA
Organism: Oscillospiraceae bacterium; assembly: GCA_963630135.1. Taxonomy (GTDB): domain Bacteria; phylum Bacillota; class Clostridia; order Peptostreptococcales; family Anaerovoracaceae; genus Mogibacterium_A. The sequence goes on along the minus strand of CAVGMK010000068.1, from coordinate 3,023 downwards.
CTGGGCTGGCTCCCGGAGACGAAGTTCGATGATGGCATTCGTCAGACCATCGACTGGTACCTCGAGAATGAAGTGTGGTGGAAGAACATCATCTCGGGCGAATACATGGAATATTACGAGAAGATGTACGGAAACCGCTAGAGTAAGGCGAAACGGATGCGGCCACTGACGCGAACGATTGGAGACGTGAATCGGCGGCGTAGGGCGAGTCGGGGACGGCGGCTGGGCGAAGATTATTTTTGGCCGGAGCTACCTTCCGGAATACCGGACAATGTCGGTCCATCCGAACGGAAAGGATCTCTGAATGAGGACAAAGAAGAGGCAGGAAACGGTACAACTGAATCATCAGTGGACCTGGCAGAAGCAGATTCTGGTGTACACCGGGTTGTTTCTGGTTGCGGCGGCATTGGTATATGCCGCTTTCTTTGTATACGGCAAGACGCTTCTCAAGGGCCTCGGCAACGTGGATGGGCTCACGCAGCATTATCCGTCGTACACGAAAATCAAGCGGGTGTTGTCGCAGGGCGGTGAGGCTTGGTCGTGGGATGTGGGGCTGGGTGCCAGCTTCTTCGATACGTTCAAGGGCAAACTGACCAATCCGCTGACGTACATCCTGATTGCGTTTCCGCAGAAATATCTGGATCTCGCGTATGATTTCGTGACGGTGCTTCGGCAGTATCTGACCGGCGTGGCGTTCATCATCTTCGGCCGGGAGGTGAAGCTGAATAACGAGCAGACCGTGCTGGGCGCGTTCTGTTACGCATTCTCCGGCTGGGCGATTATGGCGACCATCACCCAGGGTACTTTCACCAACGCGTTGCTGCTCTTCCCGTTCCTGATTATGGGCACAGAGCGGATTCTCAAGGGCAAGTCGCCGCTGGTATTCATCGTGGCGGAGGTGATGTTCCTGGCGTCGACCGTCATCTGGGCGTATGCGGCGGGCATCTTCGCGATATTATATTATCTGGTGCGGTATCCGTACTATTATGGTTGGAAGAATTTCGGCCGCCGCTTCGGCGCCTTCATAGGGGACGGTATCGTGGGACTGATGATTTCCGCCATCTTCGTGGAGTCCATTCTCTACAGCACGACATCCGCGGTGACCAATTCGGGATATGATACGAATCAGGGAATCTTCTATTCACTCAAATCCTATTTCCTCCTGCCGACGACACTGGTCTCCATTACGGAGGCGAATGAATCGTATAGCCTGATCTATGCCGGGTTGCTGGCGGCGGCGCTGTTCCCGCTGATTATCCGGAATATCCGGAAGAAGAGAAGTACAGCGGCCATCATGGCGGTATTCTGCCTGGTAATTGGGCTGTTCCCGATTACCGGCCGCATCATGAACGGCATGAGTTACAATGTCGGACGCTGGTATTTCGTACTCGCGTTCTTCTTCGTCTGGGCGGCGATGGAGTGCCTGGACCATGAGACGCTGGGGAACCGGAAGAATATGTTCCTCTTGTTCGGCTGGTGGATTTTCCTGTGCTGCTGGGTAGTGGGCGTCTGCATCATCTATCTCAAGATGCTGGATCACAACACGGCGTGGGAATCCCTGATTAGCCTGTGCATGATGTTCGTCATCATTGCCGTGCTCTATATCAGGGAAATCGGACGGAAGAAGTTCGCCGGAAAGCTCACCGGGCTCACACGCCTGAGCGCGTTCCTATGCCGTGCTTCGAGTGCCATCCTGGCGCTCCTGCTGGTGGTCAATGTGGGCGTGAACGGATGGCTCCTGATGACCGGCTCCGGTGAATTCACGGGGCAGCGAATCAAGGCTTATGTGGACAGCGGCGCACTCCCGGCACAGTACGACGAATCGGTGCTGCGCGCCGTGCCGGAAATCCAGGCGGAAGATACTTCTTTCTTCCGGACCGATCAGCTGTCGGACAGCTTCGAGAAGAACAACACGAACCTGATGTTCGGTGCGCGTTCGCTGAACGAATATTTCTCCACCATCAGCAGCGACTGGCTGTACCTGAATAAGCTGATGGGGAACAACGCGGGGTACAACCGCCGGATAGTGAGCCTGTCGAACGACAACCGGTCGGGGCTCGATTATCTCATGGGCGTGAAATATTTCCTGCGCGATGAGAATTACAAGGCGGCCGGGAAGACATCGTACGTGCCGTACGGGTTCGAGTACTGGAAGACCGTGGACGGCGTGGAGGTCTACCGGAACACGAAGTACATGGGCATCGGAACCGCTTATTCGAAGTACATCACGGAATCGGAGCTGCTGGAATACAGCCCGCTGGAGCGCGAGCAGGTGATGCTCCAGGCAGCGGTCGTGAAGGACGAGGATGCGGAGTCGCTGGCGTCTGGCGACGTTCATCACGCAACGTCACAGGAATTGAAGACGGATGTGCAGGAGCTCTCCTGTAAGATCACGAAGACGAACAACGTGACGATGGACGGCGTGAACGGTGGCGAGATGGTGGTCACCCAGGGCGAGAATACCGATAATATGGATCCGGATTCCAACGGCTTCACCATCCACGTGGACGGAACCGCGAAGAACGTGCAGATTGTGGTGTCCTTCGAGGAGATGGACCGCGAGCAGTTCACGTGGGACGAGAACCTGGCGATGCGCGGGATGACCGTGGCCGAGCAGGGTTATAATTCGCTAAAAGAATATTTATACCGGCAGGACTTTACCGGGGGCACGAGCTTTGTCATTAGCGCGACCAGCGGGAATCGCACGAAGACCGCGGCGTGCTACAAGGACGGCAACACCGGACTTAACGATGTCCGCGATTACAACCTGAATCTCGGGTATTATGAGAACTTCAGCGGTGACATTCAGATTCACCTGAACAACGCGGGCAATTATACCTATGATGCCATCAAGGTGTATGCGATTCCGATGGATATCTACGATGAGAGCACGGATGCGCTGGACGAGAGTAGTTTCCGGCTGACCTCCTTCGATAACGACACGGTGATCGGGACGGTGGACAATGATGAGGAATCCGTGGTCTACTTCTCCATCCTGAATAACGCCGGATGGCATGTGTATG
>CAVGMK010000067.1:0-6786 GCA_963630135.1 Oscillospiraceae bacterium | reverse complement strand
GACCAGTTTGCCGTGATGATGAATCCGGCGATGGCCAGCGTCTTCACCGTCTTGCGATCTTCCCTGAGGGGTGCCCAGATTTCCTGCCACGTGTGGTTCCGGAGTGCGAAGAGCACGGCCATCACAAATACCAGCAGGATGCGGTAGACAATGATGACCCAGGAACTGATAGGAACGAGGGATTTCCAATATATCGGCAGAACGCCCCAGAGCAACATGCACAGCAGTATGTGCATGACACCTTTTCTGTACTCGCTTTGATTCTGATTCATTTTCTTTCTCTTGTCTCCTTCCCCTTATTGGCTGCTTCTCCGAAAATGCACCTTCTCTTATTCACTGAATGCCTATCATTTCGTTCTCTTAAAGAAGCACGTTTCCGCGATGTCCCTGATGCAAGGAACGTCGGAAACGTGCTAATAGTTATTATATGCTTATGTGCAAAGTTTGCAAGATTTTCGTTCTATTTTACACAAAGTATTTCGTCTATGTGTCCTCTGTCTTTGCTCTCATCATTTACGCAGTCGTTAGATCTGCGTTTGGAGCGCTCCGATTCGCGGCAAACCGCGAACATAATCAGAACAGCATTCGACCTGGCGTTCGGCGCATGCGAGCGCTAGGCTTCGGGCCGTTGTCGCTACCGAAACGTTAATCTATGCGCTAACCTATGCGCTCGGAACATTTAGGCTGCGCGGTTCCCGGTCTATGCCGCAAAGGTGCTGATGCACACCAGCACGAAGCCTGCTACCACGCTGGCAATGGATAAGCTGATGTGATACTTCGTCCGGAACACATGCGGCAGGAGCTCAGTCAGGACGATGAAGAGAATCATACCCGAAGCGATGGCCACCAGCGTCAGTGTCAGCACTTCCGTCAGGTACTCGCTGATGGACTGCATCAGGATACCGCCGAACAGCGTGGATAGCGTCACCGTCGCTAAGAGCACATAGCGCTCACTCTTCTTCCGCTCTTCCAGCGTCGAGTCAATCAGCATGCCCATCGGGATGTTGTGCATCGCGATGCCGATGGCGAAAGAAATGCCGGCGGATACCGACGTCAGCGCGATGCTGTACACCGACATGCCTTCTACGACGTTATGAAGAATGACCGCCATGGACGAGATGATGCCAATGTGGGCGGCGTTCTCATGATCGTGATTCTCTTCCGTATCGTTGTGATCTGGAATGAAGAGGTCGAGCACCTTGAGCATGACGATGCCCACCGCCACCATGCCCAGGCTATATCCGATGCCCTGGATTTCGATTAGCTCCCGAATTTCTGGGAACAGATCGAAGAGCAGAAGCGCCACCAGCGCGCCCAACGCCGCCGCCATGGAAATGTGCTCCATCTTCTCCGCGTCTTTCATTATTCGTGTCGCGAAGGCGCCCACTAAGATGGATACGCCTGCGATACCGGTAATCAGTAATTCCATATTCTATCCTACCCTCTGCTGTCTGATGCTTCATATACTATTGTTCGATACATATCATGCTACTACATATCATGCTACTGCCTCGTACTTGTAATCGATAGAATTCTGAGTATTCTCTACCATTATATATACGCGAATATAGACATACCTGCTATCCACGTGTGCTCCGTTCTTCTATATGCATATGCACACATATACAGTGGCAATCTTGCCGTTACGTATGTCCCCAGCCTTATCATCTGGCAGCAAGGCACGTCTACGCACATGTGACATGTAAATCTGACCTTTACTCTTGTTCGCATACTTTGTAGCAGTCCGGTTGATTATGCATACGCACACTCGACACGGCAGCCTAGCCATTATATTGCTTTTCCACATTTTTTTCAAGCCAGGAGGTTGACCGAGCAGCCTTTCGTGTTGTATAATCCCGAAGGAAATGAGGCCGGCCATGTTCGTCATGTCCTATCGGTCACGCATGTTCTATCATGCATGTTCTACCGACTGTGCCTCGTCAATCTCATTTATATGGTAAATGTATTAAGCGAATGCTTCGATCCACGTCTGTCAGGGAAAAACCTTGGCGGGGGGTGGGTCTTTTTTTTACATTCACAATAGGAGGAACATCATGAACACCCAATCCATCTTCAGCCTCCGCTTCCTGCGGAACATCCTGGTTGTCATCTTCGGCAATCTCATCTACGCCGTCGGCGTGGTATTCTTCATCCTGCCATCCGGCCTGATTACCGGCGGCACCACCGGCATCGGCCTCATCATGCATCACTTCACCGGCCTGAGCATCTCCATCTTCGTCGCCATCTTCAACATCGCGATGTTCCTATTAGGCGCCGCCATCCTCGGCATGGAATTCGCCCTCACCACCCTGGTCAGCACGATTTTCTACCCGCTCCTCTTAGGGCTCCTCCAGAAGATTGTCGGCGACTTCATCCTGACACAGGACCTGTTCCTGAGCGCCATGTTCGGCGGCCTCTGCATCGGCATCTCCCTCGCCATGATTATCCGCCTGGGCGCCAGCACGGGCGGCATGGACATCCCACCGCTGGTGCTGAACAAGCTCTTCCGCATCCCGGTGTCCGTCAGCCTCTACGTCTTCGACTTCATCATCCTCATCGGCCAGATGTTCTTCTCCGACAAGGACACCAGCCTGTACGGCATCCTGCTGGTCATCGTCTACACCCTGACGCTGGATCAGCTCCTCGCGCTGGGAGCGGGTAAAACCAAGCTCGAGATTGTCAGCCACTATCCGGACCGCCTCAAGGAAGCGATTCTCTCCGACATCGATCGCGGCGTCACCCTGCTTCACGGTAAAAGCGGATATCTCGGAATCGAGACAGACGTCGTCGTATGCATCATCGCACCGAGAGAATTATACCGCATGGAGAAGCTCATCCACGACACCGACCCGAACGCCTTCATCGTCATGAGCAAGGTCAGCAACGTGACCGGCCGCGGATTCTCCCGGGAGAAGAAATATCTGAAGAAAAACGCCGTAATCGATGGACAAAATGCCGGTGATTCGGTAGAATAATCATCCAACCCTTGGACCGGAAGCCTTCGCAGACGCGATTCTGAACTCGCACTGCGAAATGGCTTCCGGTTTTTTTCGTATTTCAATTGTATTCACGGTATAATTGTATTTATAGTACAGCTGTATATAATTATATTGTACGAAATGCAGTGCAATCTATCGCATTGAAAGTGTTTCTTTATGTTTTTTCACTACAATTTCGTGAAACAGTCGTGTTTTTTCTTGACATACCGGGTATACCCGTATACAATATGAATTGTCTTAGACCAGAGTCTAGCGAATATATTACATAGAATACAAGACAGAACAATGATGAATGGAGGTTCCCGAGATGATTGAAGGATTCGTAAATGCACAAGAGCTTGATTTTACACTGGAAGAGAACAAACAGAAACTGGAAGAGGCCTTCCGCAAGGTCGATGCAGAGAGAGGAACCACATTCCCGCTGGTTATCGGTGGGGAGCGCATCATGACCGAGAAGAAGATTACTTCTCTCGATCCGGCTACCAAGGAAGTACTTGGATATACCTGTTCCGCTGATGCAGCGCTGGCTACCAAGGCAATCGAAGTAGCGAACGAAGCATTCCAGTCCTGGAAGAAGACTCCGGTAGAAGAGAGAATCCGTTGCATGAGAAAGCTGGCTCAGCTCCTCATCGACAACCGTTATGAAATCGACGCATGGAACGTGCTCGAGAGTGGCAAGAACTGGGGCGAAGCAGACGGCGAGCTGTGCGAGCAGCTGGACTTCATCAACTCTTATGTATATCATATGCAGAACCTGGCAAAGGGTCTGGAACTGGTTCCAACCGCTGAGTTCAACAAGTGCATCTACATTCCGCTGGGCGTTGGCGCAGCCATCTCCCCATGGAACTTCCCGGTATCCCTGTTCGGTAACATGATTGTTTCCGCCGTTATCACCGGAAATACCATCGTATGCAAGCCGGCATCCAACACCCCGCTGGTTGCTTACAAGTTCTTCGAACTGTGCGAGAAGGCCGGCATTCCGGCAGGCGTTATCAACTTCATCCCGGGTGCAGGTTCCGAGATTGGTGACCTGATTGTAGAGCATCCGCTGATTCACTTCGTGAACTTCACCGGTTCCAAGGAAGTTGGCTGTGGCATCTACGAGAAGGCAGCAAAGGTACAACCGGGTCAGAAGTGGCTCAAGCGCGTTGTATCCGAGATGGGCGGCAAGAATGCCATCATCGTAGACTCTTCCGCAGACATCAAGCTGGCAGCATCCGGCGTGGCAAGCTCCGCATTCACCTTCCAGGGTCAGAAGTGCTCCGCTTGCTCCAGAGCTCTCGTTATGAGTGATGTATATGAAGAATTCATCGACGCCGTTGTAGAAGAAGCGAAGAAGCTGGCCGCAGATCAGGGCGAAGGCCGCAAGAACTGCGCAATGGGTCCGGTAAGCAGCAAGGCTGCATTCGATATGATTGCTTCCTACATCGAGATTGGCAGAAAAGAAGGCAAGGTTGTCTTCGGCGGCAACTACAGCGATGAGAAGGGTTACTTCTTAGAGCCAACCGTTATCCGCGACATCAAGCGCACCGACAGAATTGCGAACGAAGAGATCTTCGGACCGGTTCTGGCAGTCATCAAGGTAGACTCCTTCGATGAAGCACTGGACATTGCGAACCAGACCGAATACGGCCTCACCGGTTCCGTATATAGCGAAAACCGCGAGAACGTTATGAAGGCGAAGGACGAATTCATGGTTGGAAACCTCTACTTCAACCGTAAGTCCACTGCTGCTGTTGTCCTGCAGCATCCGTTCGGCGGATTCAACATGTCCGGCACCGATGCAAAGACCGGTACAGCAAGCTACCTGACCAACTTCATGTATCTGAAGTCCGTATCGGAGTACCTGGGCTGCTAATCCTTAACTTCAGGCATCCAATATAATCCAATAACATAAATGATGGAAGACGGCTATTCGTTCCGGTGAGGAATGAATAGCCGCTTTTCCATCTTCTGTCCTTGTGCTTCCCCTCGCCTTTCATATATAATGAATGGGATTGCGAGAACAACAACCGAAGGAGAAATGATTCCATGAGCATATTGAACGTAGAGCACCTGACCCACGGATTCGGCGACCGGCAGATTTTCGATGACGTGTCGTTCCGGCTGTTAGCCGGAGAACACATCGGTCTGATCGGGGCCAATGGCGAAGGTAAATCTACTTTTATGAATATTATTACCGGCAAAATGCAACCGGATGAAGGCAAGGTGGAATGGTCGAAGCGCGTGCGGGCCGGTTATCTGGACCAGCACACGGTGCTGACCGCCGGGCAGTCCATTCGCGACGTGCTGAAGACGGCGTTCGATTACCTCTTCGCCATGGAACAGGAAATGAACGACCTGTACATGTCCATGGGCGACCCGGACGTGGACGAGAAGACGATGAACGAGCGCATGGAGGAAGCCGGCACACTGCAGGACCTCCTGTCGGCGCATGATTTCTACATGATTGACGCAAAGATTGACGAGGTGGCGCGGGCGCTGGGGCTCTCGGAGCTGGGGCTGGACCGTGATGTGACGGAACTTTCCGGCGGGCAGCGCACCAAGGTCCTGCTGGCGAAGCTCCTTCTGGAGAAGCCGGAGATTCTGCTTCTCGACGAGCCCACCAACTACCTGGATCAGGAGCACATCGTGTGGCTGACCCGGTATCTTCAGGAGTATGAGAATGCTTTCATCCTCATCTCGCACGATGTGCCATTCCTGAACAGCGTGGTCAATCTCATCTACCACATGGACAACCACCAGATTCACCGGTACGTGGGCAACTACGATGATTACATGGAAGTATATCAGATGAAGCTGGCGCAGCACGAGGCGGCGTACCAGAAGCAGCAGCAGGAAATCGCCAAGCTCAAGGACTTCGTCGCGCGGAACAAGGCGCGCGTGGCGACCCGCAACATGGCGATGTCACGCCAGAAGAAGCTGGACAATATGGAGCTGATTGAACGGCATGTCGAGCGCATCCAGCCGGAATTCAATTTCCAGCTGGGGCGGACGCCGGGCCGGATTCTTTTCGAGACGAAAGGCCTGGTCATCGGCTACGATGAACCTCTCTCGAAGCCGCTGGATTTCGTGATGGAACGCAAGGAGAAGCTTCTCCTCACCGGCGCCAACGGCATCGGCAAGACCACATTGCTGAAGAGCCTGCTCGGCCTCATCCGGCCGCTGGCAGGCACGATTGAGAAGGATCCGTACATGCAGATTGGCTATTTCGAGCAGGAAATCAGCCAGGACATCGAGACCACCTGCATCGAAGAGATCTGGAACGAGTTCCCGTCCTGGGATCAACGCGAAGTGCGGGCGGCACTCGCCAAATGCGGACTCACCTCTCAGCACATTGAGAGCCGGGTAAAAGTATTATCCGGGGGAGAGCAAGCGAAAGTCCGTCTCTGCAAACTGATGAACCGCGAGTCGAACATTCTCGTACTGGACGAGCCGACCAATCATCTGGATGTAGATGCGAAGGCCGAGCTTAGACGGGCGCTGATGGAATACGGTGGCAGCATCCTCATGGTGTGCCACGAACCAGAGTTCTACGAGGGGCTGGCAACCCGGGTGATTGACTGTTCGGAGTGGACGACGAAGTTAGTGTGATGAATGATGGCTTGTACTCTTCGGCAAATAACGGATAGTACACGATGCAAGGCAGACAGCCTGCGTCGATTGATTAGTGTGATGAATTACGGACCGCAACCATCGGTAATAGCGGATAATACGCTATTCAAGGCAGACAGCCTGCGTCGAATGAAATGCGAATTCCATGCCATTCAAAGCAAATCGATTCGAG
>CAVGMK010000066.1:0-2117 GCA_963630135.1 Oscillospiraceae bacterium | reverse complement strand
CGACCAGACAGGGAACGGTTCCGTCTGGAACAGCATCCGGCGGACAATCGTGGACGAAGACCGATGGATATCCATTCTGAATGGTCTTCTGGTGACACTGGTGATTACCTTCGGCGGCTTCCTGCTGGCGAATTTGCTGGGCGCATTGCTGGCGGTGATGGCGCTGTCGAAATCGAGGGTGAAGCAGCGGATTGCCGGCGCGTACTCCAGCCTGATGCAGGGTCTGCCGATGGTCGTGATTCTACTGATCCTCTATTATATTATTTTTGCCCACTCCAGTATTTCCAATGTGGTGGTGGCCGTCATTGCTTTCGGCCTCGTCTTCGCGGCATATCTGGCGCAGCTCTTCGAAGGCGGCATCCGCGGCGTGGCGAAAGGGCAATGGGAAGCGGCCCTGGCGATGGGACTCAGCAAGCGGCAGGCGTTCCGCGGCATTATATTCCCGCAGGCGGTGCGGACGATGCTGCCGGGGTATTTCAGCAATCTTATCAGCCTCATGAAGGGAACGGCGGTGGTAGGCTACATTGCGGTGACGGACCTGACCAAAGTCGGGGACATCATCCGAAGCAGTACCTACGAGGCAATCGTGCCGCTGCTGACGATTGCCTTCATCTATTTCGCGATGGCGTGCGTTCTTCTTGCCGTGATGAACGGAATTCGGAAGCGGCTGGTGGCACGGAAACCGCGACGGATGCATAAGCGCTGTGTGCAATCATGTAATGAGAAATCGTTTGTAGCGACTGATAATTCGAAGCAGGTAAGCCAGCCTGCATCTACGCCGCAGGACGTAGAAGATGGAAAGCAAAGCAATGGTATTCCATTGAATAATGCCGTGTCGCAGACTCAGGACATCAAATCTAGTGATAAGGCAAGCAATCTGCAAGATGTAGTTCAATCTTCGGGCTCTAATCATCATGAAGGATCTGTACAACCGGCCGAAGCAGAATCGCGAATATCAGTTCTGACGAAGTCGACAGATAAGAACCCGGATGAAGATTCTCCGATCATCTCCATCCGCCACCTGAGCAAAGCCTACGGCAACGTCGTTCCACTTCGGGACATTGACGTGGACATCCACCGGGGAGAGGTCATCTCCATCATTGGCCCGTCCGGCACCGGCAAATCCACGCTCCTCCGCTGCCTCAACCGCTTGGAGGAGCCGACATCCGGCACCGTCCTGGTGGATGGCGTGGACGTGGGCGCGAAGGATTGCGACCTCCGCAGGATGAGACAGAAGATGGGCATGGTGTTCCAGTCATTCAACCTCTTCCATCACCTGAACGTGATTGACAACATCATGTACGGCCCGCTTCGCATTCTGGGTCTCCCGGAAGACGAGGCGTACGAGCGTGGTATGAAGCTTCTCCGCACGGTCGGCCTGGAGGACAAAGAACTCAGCTATCCGGACGAGCTGTCCGGCGGACAGGTGCAGCGAATCGCCATCGCGAGGACGCTGGCGATGGAGCCGGAAATCATCCTGTTCGATGAGCCGACCTCTGCGCTGGATCCGACGATGGTGGGCGAGGTCGTCGCCGTCATCAAGCGCCTGGCGCAGGAAGGCCTGACCATGCTGATTGTGACGCACGAGATGCGCCTCGCGCGAAGCGTCTCCAGCCGGATTTTCTACCTGGATCAGGGCATCGTCTACGAGGACGGCACGCCGGACCAGATCTTCTATCACCCGGAGAAGGAGCGCACCCGCCGCTTCATTAACGGCCTGGACGGCATCCGGAAGACCTTCCGGAAGAGCACGCTGGATTACCTCGGATTCCTCACGGAAATCAACGAGTTCGCCCTGCGGAAGATGTTCACGCCGAAGCTCCTCTACCGCGTGCAGGCGGTCATCGAGGAAATCTACCTCCAGACCATGCTGCCGGTACTGGACAATCAGACGGATGTTCTTTTCACCCTGGATTATTCGGATAAAAAGAATCTCTGCGAGATTCAGTTCCGTTGGTCGGCATCCCCGATCAACCCGTTGCCGGATATGGACGAGATTTCCCGCAAGCTTGCGGAGCATGCGGCGAAGGATATCGGATACCGCTACACCGAGGACGGATGGAACGAAATCCACATAACTATCGAAGAATAGGAAATAAGACAAGAGGGCGAAAGTA
>CAVGMK010000065.1:0-32373 GCA_963630135.1 Oscillospiraceae bacterium | reverse complement strand
CATCAAGACAATCTGCGCGGAATCGATGGCCACATCGGTGCCGGCGCCAATCGCGATGCCGATATCCGCCCGGGTCAGTGCCGGCGCATCGTTGATGCCGTCCCCGACCATGGCCACACGGCCTCTGTCCATCAGGCGCCGAACGACCTGCTCCTTGCCTTCCGGCAGGACGCCGGCAATCACGTGCTTAATTCCGGCACGCTCCGCAATTGTTCTCGCGGTATTTCCATTATCGCCGGTCAGCATGACCACTTCAATACCCATTCGGTAAAGTTCCCGGACCGCCTGCGCGGAATCTTCCTTGATGGCGTCCGCCACAGCGATGATACCAAGGATCTGTCCCTCTCGCTCGAAGAACAGCGGCGTCTTCCCCTGCAGGGCAAGCGCTTCCGCTTTCGCCTGAAGTTCCGCCGGAATCGTCGCGAAGCCCTGGATGAAGTTCCGTGAGCCGCCGCGCACCAGCGCCCCATCCACAATGCCCTGCAGGCCGTTTCCGGCCAGCACCTCGAAATCCGCCACGTCCGCCAGTTCCACGCTCTCCTTGCAGGCCACCACAACCGCCCGCGCCAGCGGATGTTCACTCTTGTCCTCGAGCGCATAGGCGAAGCGCAGTAGCTCGCTCTTTTCGCCGCCGTCCGCGGTAACGATATCCGTCACCTCCGGCCGCCCTTCCGTAATCGTGCCGGTCTTGTCGACCGCGATAATATTGATTTTACCCGCGGTTTCCAGAGACTCGGAGGTCTTGAACAGGATGCCATTCTTGGCGCCCACGCCGTTCCCGACCATGATGGCCACCGGCGTCGCGAGGCCAAGCGCGCACGGGCAGGAAATGACGAGTACCGTAATCGCATGGCGAAGCGCCGTCACCATCGGCGCTCCATGAAGGAGCCAACCCGCGCACACGATTGCCGCAATCAGGATGACCGCCGGCACGAAGACCGCCGAGACCTTGTCCGCGATGCGCGCAATCGGCGCTTTGGTGCCCGCTGCGTCGCTGACCAGCTGAATAATCTGGGCAAAAGTAGTATCCTCCCCGACCCGGGTCGCCCGACAGCGCAGGTAGCCCGACCGGCTAATGGTCGCCGCGGACACGTTGTCGCCCGCCTCCTTGTCGACCGCGATGGATTCGCCGGTCAGCGCGGACTCGTCCACCGCCGCAGTACCCTCGAGGACGACACCGTCCACCGGAATGGACTCGCCGGATTTGACCACGTAGATGTCGCCCGCCTGCACCAGATCGATATCCAGCTCCCGGAGCTCGCCGTCCACCTCCACCATGGCGGTCTTCGGTGCCATGCGCAGCAGATTCTTCAGAGCATCTGTGGTGCGCCCTTTGGACACGGATTCGAGCGTCTTGCCGATGGTAATCAGGGCCGGAATCATGGCCGCCGACTCGAAATACAGCTGGTTGTGATAGATTGGCATCAGATCCATATTGGAGGTGCCGTGCGTCACGAGATACGTCATCTCCAGCGTGACGCCAAGCGACCAGAGAAAGGATACCCCCGACCCCATCGCCACGAGGGTGTCCATGTTCGGCGCACCGTGCCGCAGGGATCGGAAGCCCGACTCGAAGAACGCCCGGTTGATATACATGGCCGTAAGTGCCAGCAGCATCTGGACAATGGCGAGGCCGATGTGGTTATGCGTCAGGAAAGACGGTAGCGGCCAATCCAGCATGTTGTGCCCCATCGATATGTACATCAGGGCCAAAAGCACAACCACAGACCGCTTCAGTCTCCGAACCAGCTTCGGCGTCTCTCTGTCCTGCAGTGCGGCTTCCTCGGCGGCGTAGTCTTTGGCGCCGTTGCTGCAGCGGCCGGACTCACCTGCGCCGGCGCCACTTCCGGTTCCGTTGCCGCCGGATTTCGCGCCAGATTTCGCGCCGGATTTCGCTTTGTTTCCACCTTTCGGCTCCGCGCCGTATCCGGCGTTCACTACCGCCTGTATAACCGCGTCCTCCGATGCACTGCCTTCTACCGTCATTGAATTGGTCAGCAGCGAGACGTTCACGGAATCCACGCCCTCTACGGCGCGGACCGCTTTCTCCACATGCGCCTGGCAGGCGGCGCACGTCATGCCGCTTACAATATACTGTTTCAAATAAGTCTCCTTTCCCCCTCTTGTCACTTCTTGCAACCGTCAACGACACCAGATTATGGAAGATTCCATGCGTACGCGACACGGAAGCAAATCGTTTCACCTCAGCGGCGATATATCCAGACCGCCAACCAGGTCTTGCTATGACTCCATTTGCTTCATAGGATTCTTCTGTCTGCGCATGCCATTCGCTACTTCATCAGTTTCTGTAGCAATTGGCACAGCTCATCAATCTTCTCTTCGTTGCCCTCACGGATGTCCTCCGCGACGCAGCTGCGAATATGACAGCTGAGAAGCACCTTATTGAAGCTGTTGAGCGCACTCCCGGCCGCCGATGATTGCGTCAGGATGTCCGGGCAGTAGATGTCATTCTCCACCATCTTCTCCAGCCCGCGAATCTGGCCCTCAATCTTGCGAAGTCTTGTGAGAAGCGCTTTCTTCTCCGCTTCCGAGCGTTCCTTGTGCCGTTCGCTGCAGCAGCATTTGCTTGGTTCTGCATCTTCGATTGTCATTGTTTCCATAGCCGTTTGTGCCGAGCCAATGGCGCCCGGACGCTTGCTGGATTCTTTATTTTCACTCATCATTACACCTGTTTCTGAATATACATGTTCACCCTCACAACGAGATACCCCACCGGGGTATCTCGCATCATCATAATATACCCCCACCCGGTATATGTCAACACAATGTTTATTTTCACTCACGCAATCACTCACGCAAAAAGCACCGGCTTGTAACGCCCGATGCTTTCTGTTTATTCTCCATATTTGCTCCTTATATTGGCAACAGCCTGCGCTCCATCCACGGTTCTCCCTGCTTTCAGGTCTTCCAAGCCCTCCTGAATAATCTTCGCTTCGTATAACTTCCGGATAATTCTCTCGTAATATTCGATATCCATTACTACCAGCCGGCCATATCCATTCTTGGTGACAAATACCGGTCCGTTCTCTTCCGCGCAACGGCGCTCAATTTCTACTGTATTCTTCAAATCTCTCATTGGAATAATTTGCATCCTGCTCACCGCCTTTCTTGTGGCTCCATTGTACCCTATATTGAGCCACAATACAATTTCAAAAATACCGGCCACTTTGAAATCGCACGCAAAACAAACAGCCCTACCCGAGGAAACTGCATGTTTCATCTGGGCAGAGCCATTGTGTTAGCTGAATGTCACCTAACAATTTATGTATAAAGAACGTTTATAACCTTACTAGATTCCATACCTACCCGAGTGGAACCCCTTGAACACCGGTTCCCCCGTGTACTCCATAATTTCCGCCTCACCGGTCAGCGCCTGCCACGCACCGCGTGCCAGCGCCGCGAGCTCGTACTCGCCCGGCAGAACCCAGACTGGAGCAATCCACCCCACGTACTGCTTCAGCTGCTCGATAACGTAGTCGCATCGGGCAACTCCGCCAGTGATGATAATTGCTTTTACCTCTCCACAGAGGACCGCAGCACAGGAGCCGATGGCCTTGCCGAATTGATAGATCATCGCGTCGGTGCACAGCTTCGCGTACTTGTCGCCGTTCTTGATGCGGCTCGCAATCTCGCGCATGTCGTCCGTGCGCAGGTGACTGTAGAGGCCGCCCTGGCGCGTCAGAAGATCCTCCAGCTGCTGGTAGGTGTACTGGCCGCTGTAAGCCATTTTGAGGAGCTTCACGGTGGGGAAACTGCCCACACGCGTCGGTGTCATCGGTCCATCGCCGGCGAGATTGTCATTGCTGTCAATCATCTTGCCCTTGCGATGAGCGGTAAAAGAAACTCCGCCCCCGATATGAGCCACGATGAAATTATGGTCTTCGTATTTAATACCTTGCTCGAGGCAGTAACGGTGAGCCGCCTCTTTCTGATTGAGGCAGTGCACGTGACTGTCACGGTACATGCCGCGGATGCCGCTGATGCGGGCGATGTCCTGGAATTCATCCACGTCTGGCGGATTGAATACCAGCGGGACTCCACCGTATTTAGTCTCTAGGTACCATGCAATCTGACATGCGAGCATTGCCGGATGGGATACGCCGGTCCGAGCGGTTCTGCAGTCGTGTAAGAGCTGCTTGTTGACCGAGTAGACGCCGGAAATACAAGATGCCATTCCCCCGCCGCGGGCCACGAAAGCATCGACCTTATGCAGGTCGACATCGTTCACCAGGCACGCATTCTCCACCAGCTTGGTACGGTACATCAGCTGAGCCTGGACACAGTTGAACTGCGCCAGCTCTTCCTTCGTATGGTAGATATTCTCGATGAATACCTTCTGGTCGTTCGCATACACGCCCACTTTGGTGGACGTCGACCCCGGATTAATTGTTACGATCGTATAGATTTCCTTACCATCGATGATTTCCATATCACAGTCTCCTTCATACTGAACCTAAGTCCTGTGGTTGTAATCTCTTGTAACGTACTATACGCACAGTTCTGACGTACGATGCGCACTGTCATTTTCCCTTCATATAGAAAGCCGGATGCCTTCTATTTCAGCTATTAAAGCGACTTCCTGCGACTCTGGAGCCGCAGGAGTCTAAGCAGGTAGTTATTTAGACTAGCCGAGGATAATTATGCCTGGGCCTTAGCCTCTTTGATAGAATCAATCAGCAGCGGAACCACCTTGAACAGGTCGCCCACGATGCCGTAGTCGGCAACTTCGAAGATTGGTGCGTTCTCTGCCTTGTTGACAGCGATGATGCACTCGGAATCCTGCATGCCGGCCTTGTGCTGAATGGCACCGGAGATACCCAGAGCCACGTATACCTTCGGGTGTACGGTCTTACCGGTCTGTCCAACCTGGTGGTCTGCGGAGAGCCAGCCAGCGTCTACAACCGCACGGGAGGAACCTACTACGCCGCCTAAGAGGTCAGCCAGCTCTTCTGCCAGCTTGATACCGCCATCTACGTCCTTCGCGATACCACGACCAACGGATACGATGAAGTCTGCACCAATCAGGTCTACCATCTTCTTGGCAGCCTTCACGATGTCAACCACCTCTGTTGCGATATCCGAAGCTTCCAGCTGGAAGTCCGGATGAGTCAGTGTTACGGCTTCTGCGCCGGCTGCATCGAACGGTCTCTTCTTCATTACGCCCGGTCTTACCGTTGCCATGGATGGACGGAATCTCGGGCACACGATGGTTGCCATCAGGTGTCCGCCGAATGCCGGACGAGTCATCTTCATGTTGCTGTTCACGTCGAAGAGCTTGCTCTCGAACTTGGTGTTGTCTACGTCCAGGGAAGAACCGGTTCTCAGGAACTCTACATATCCTTCCATGTCCACGTCGAGGTGGGTGCAGTCTGCACAAAGTCCGGTGTGAAGTCTTGCTGCGCATCTTGGTGCCAGGTCTCTTCCGATGTTGGAAGCACCGAACAGCATAACTTCCGGCTTGTACTCTTCTACCATGTCACAGATGACCTTGGTATAACCATCCGTGGTGTAATTCTTCAGGAGCGGGCTGTTGCATACGATAACTTCATCGGCACCGTAGCCACCCAGTTCCTTTGCAATACCGTCTACGTTATCTCCCAGGAGAATACCGCAAAGTTTCACTCCCAGTTCATCTGCCAGTTTCCGGCCTTCGGAAATCAGCTCGTATGTTGTAGGCATCATTACGCCCTGACGCTGCTCACAGAACACCCATACATTCTTGAAAGCAGCAATATCTGCACTATCGTAAGCCATTAATATTTCTCCTTTCCTAGATGATGTGCTTGCCGGTGAGGATTCCTGCCAGCTTGTCAGTTGTCTCCTTGCCGGATCCTTCCAGAATCATGCCTGCGCCCTTTCTCGGCGGAGTGAAGGACTTGAAGATGTTCGTCGGGGATCCCTTGAGGCCGATGGTCGTCTTATCGATCAGCGGATGATCCTTCAGCGCTTCGTAATCCATGATCTTCACTTCCATGTCATAGCACTTCTCGGTGCCGGCAACGGACATATATCTTGGCTCGTTGAGCTCCTTGATGCAGGTAATCATGCATGGTGTATGTGTCTTAATCACCATGTAACCGTCCTCGAGCATTCTCTGTACGGTCAGGGTGTTGCCATCCTTCTCAATCTTGCCGGCATAGGTGATCTGCGGAATGTGCAGCTTCTCTGCAATCTGCGGTCCAACCTGTGCGGTATCGCCATCGATAGCCTGACGGCCGGCGATAATCAGGTCCTCATCTCCCAGTCCATAGGTGTCAATGGCTGCGGCGATAATCTGCGATGTAGCATAAGTATCGGATCCACCGAATTCACGAGCGGAAATCAGAACGGTCTCGTCTACGCCCATTGCCATCAGTTCTCTCAGCATACCTTCTGCCGGGAAAGGTCCCATGGTGAATGCAACGACTTCACAGCCATATTCGTCCTTGAGAGCCAGTGCTGCCTCTACCGCGTTCAGGTCATCCGGGTTGATGATGGTCTGCATGGATGCGCGGTTCAGCGTACCGTCTTCGTTCACTGCCACCTTACCGGAGGTGTCAGGAACCTGCTTTACAGTTACCAGAATTTTCATATTTCCATTACCTCCTTCTCTTATTTTCTAAGCAGGCTGTTCGCAATAACGACCTGCTGAATCTCGCTGGTTCCTTCGAAGATGCTCAGGATACGAGCGTCTCTGTACATTCTCTCGACTCTGTACTCTTCGATGTATCCGTAACCACCGTGAATCTGTACGGCTGCATAAGCGCAGCGGTTTGCCATCTCTGCAGCGAAATACTTCGCCTCGGAGCAAGCCTTGCCGGCTTCCGGATCATTGGCATCCTTCAGTACAGCAGCGTGATAGGTCAGCTGACGAGCCGCTTCGATTTCTGCCTGCATGGTAGCAATCTTGAAGCTGATGCCCTGGAAATCCGCAATGGCCTTGCCGAACTGCTTTCTTTCCTTCGCATACTTTACGGCCTCGTCCAGGCAGCCCTGTGCCAGACCAACGGACATGGCAGCAACGCCCAGACGGCCGCCGTCCAGTGTCTTCATAGCATACTGGAAGCCCTTGTGGAGCGGTCCTACCAGATTTTCCTTCGGTACGCGTACGTCCTCGAATACCACGTCGCAGGTCGGATATCCCTTGATACCCATCTTCTTCTCCGGTGCACCCAGGGATACGCCTTCGGAATGCATGTCTACGATGAACATGGAGATACCGCGGGAACCCTTGAGGCTAAGGTCGGTCTTCGCGAAGATGATAATCCAGTCAGCCATCGGTGCGCCGGAAATGAAGCACTTACGGCCGTTGATGATGAAATCATCGCCATCTGCGATTGCGGTTGTGGTCGTACCGCCGGCGTCAGAACCTGCGCCCGGCTCGGTCAGACCGAATACCATGATCTTCTCACCGCTAGCTACGAGCGGGAGGTATTTCTCTTTCTGCTCTTTGCTTCCTGCCAGCATCAGCGGACCGCCACCCAGGGAGTTGGATGTGTTCGCATAGATAGCCAGTACCAGGTCCTGGCGAGCAAATTCTTCATCCATCAGTACGAAGGAGAGGCTGTCGCCGCCTGCGCCGCCATATTCAGTTGGAATCTTCGTTCCCATGAAGCCATAGCGAGCCATTTTCTTATGCATCTCCCAGTTGAATTCACCGGTGAGATCCAGTTCGTCCTGCAGTTCTTTGGTGAATTCCGTCTCAGCAAACTGACGGAAAAGCTTACGCTGCAGAGCATGCTTTTTGTCCAGAATCATGTTTTCCTCCTTAGAAATATTTTATTGCCGAGGGGATGGATGCCCCTCGGCCTTACCTAACCATTATGTTGTGGATTGAACCGGAAATCTTATTGTGGAATTTCGTGAGCCGAAGAACCTTCGGTAAGCACCTCATAGATTCCGTCTACACCACTCAGAGCCATCGATACGCCGGCTTCCTCGGTGAAGAATGCCATATGCGGTGTCTGAATTACATTAATGAAGGAACGTAGATATTTGAGCTTGAAGTACGGCATTCCCGGTGTACGGATGATGTCCGTGTCATGCGGCAGGTGAATGATTCCCTCTTCTCCTGGGAATGCATCCATGAACAGCGCGCCGATCTTCTCGGTCTCAATGCCCTTGATGATATCGTCGATGTTAACCAGGCCGCCTCTTGCGTTGTTAACAATGACAACACCCTGCTTCATCTTGCTCAGTGCGTCGCTGTTAATCATGCCCTCTGTCGATGGGGACAGGTTGGTGTGCAGCGTGATAACATCGGATTCCTTGTACAGTGTATCCAGGTCAACATAAGTTGCCAGCTTTGCTACTGCATCGTTCTGATACAGGTCGTATGCCAGGATTCTGCATCCGAAACCGGACAGAATCTTGATTACGGTGTATCCAATCTTGCCTGCGCCGATAACGCCGACGGTCATGGAGCGAAGCTCTCTGGCCATCTTACCCTTCAGTGTGAAGTCGTTGTTGCTGGTGTTCATCAGCGCTTTCTTCACCTTACGGATGCTCATCAGAATACCCATTACGGTATACTCTGCAACGCCGTTCGGTGCATAGCTTCCGTGAGTAATTCTCAGGCCGGCCTTGCGAGCGTAATCTACGTCGATGGTATCCCAGCCAACACAACGGAACGCATGAACCTTCACGCCATTCTCTACCATGGTGTCGATAACGCCGTGGTTCAGATCGCTCTGTCCCAGTACGGTAACGCCGTCGCAGCCCTTGCACATCTCTACATTCGCAGCACTCAGTACGTCAGATGTAGCAATCAGGTCAATTCCCAGCTCTTTGCAACGTTTCTCAATAACAGGTTTTTCGTCCGGACGGACTTCGTATGCAGCAATCTTCATATCATTTTCTCCTTTTCCGAGCCCCCTTTGCGGGGGCCACGTTCATCATTAGTGTTTCTCCGATCCCATGCTCTTTATTCAACAGTTGTGATAAATCGAAGTGTCCTAGATGGAGATTAGTCTCTCAGCGCCGGATCCATCGGAATGGCTGCGCCGTCTGCAATCATCTTCTCAACTTCTTCGTCAGAATATCCGAATTCCTTCAGGATGCTCTCCGTCTGCTCGCCCAGGTACGGTCCTCTGTTGTAATCCGGGAGTCCGCCTTCCTTGAAGATAACCGGCGGTCTAACCAGCGTACGCTTGTTGCCGTTGCTGTACTGCATTTCGTAGAAGATATCGGATGCCCATGCCTGCTTGTCTTCCAGCAGGGTATCCCAGTTCTGAGCAACTGCATGTGGCAGGTCTGCATCAGAGAGGATCTGGCACCATTCCGCGCAATCCTTCGTCTTGAATTCAGCGGTAATCCATTCTGAGAACTCTTTTCTGTTCGGGAACAGGTTCTTCTGTGGGTAGTACTTCGGGTTGTCTGCCATTTCCGGATGTCCCATTGCCTTCATCAGGATTGGGAAGTGTCTGTCGTACTGTGGCATCGCAATCTGGAGCCACTGCTCATCCTTCGTCTCATAAGCCATTGTCAGCGGGTTGCCGTTCTCCCATCTTTCCATCGGGAACTTGCAGCTTTCCGAACCGTACTGGCTGGACTGAAGCATCAGTGCTACGTCCCATACACCACTGTGGAACAGGGATACGATAACCTGATCGCCTTCGCCGGTCATCTTTGCCTTGTACAGAGCGGCAAGGATTCCTGCTGCCAGGTTCATGGCAACCTGGTGGTCGCCGAAGCCCTGTACGGTCAGCATTGGGGAATTCTTCTTATCTCTCAGCGGTCCAAGGATTCCGCTACGTGCATAGAATGCAGTGAAGTCGAATCCCGGCAGATCCTTGTCCGGACCCACTTCGCCATATCCGGATACATAACCGAATACCAGCTTCGGATACTTTGCATGCAGGGTATCCCAGTCCAGGCCGGCTCTCTTCAGCGGATCCTGTCTCCAGTTGCAGACGAAGATATCTGCCTCTGCAATCAGCTTCTCCAGCGCTTCACGGCCTTCCGGGCTCTTGGTGTTCAGCGCGATGCATCTCTTGCCGGCGTTCTCCAGGTCATAAGAGGTATTCTCTTTCTGATCCAGCGGACGGCCTTCATTAACTGCGGTGTATCTCAGCGGATCGCCCTTCGGCGCCTCCACCTTGATAACATCTGCGCCCAGGTCTGCCAGGAATCTGGCAGTACAAGGAGCTGCGATGAAGGTTGCAAGCTCAACTACTCTTACTCCTTCCAATGGAAGTCTCTTCTCACTCATTTCTTAACCTCCTAAGCATTAAGTAATATAAGTTACATGTTAATCATATCCCGGAACGTCTCCAGGTTCGTGCGGATCTGTTCGAACTGCTTCATCTGACGGTCCACTTCAATCTCTGTCAGCGGAATGCCGGCTTCTTCGCAAGCTCTCTTGATCATGACGTAATCGAACTCTTCCGGATCGCAGAACTTCGTCATAGCGACGATAACGCCCTTCGCGCCTCTTTCCTTTGCGGTATCTACAATCCACTTTACTCTTGGCTTCTCTACGTTATAGAGAACCGAGCAGTTATCCATGTTGGCGAATTTCTCTGCCAATCCGTGGAGTGCGTCCGAACATTCCGGAACGTCGGTGCGGTACTGGCGAGACTGTGCGGCAACATCATCGGCAACGATATGGAATCCCAGATCGTCGAAAATCTCGTTGAGCTGCGGTGCATCTGCGAGGATACCGGAGACAATAACCGGAAGCTTCTCCTCTGCCGGTGTGGCTTCTTCCAGTTCCTTAGTCAGCTGTTCAACCAGTGCAGTGTGCTCTTCCTTCAGCATGAAGAATGCACTCTTGAACAGGTCGCTGCGCTGCTCCGCTGTAACTTCAGGGTGTACTGCGAGGAGTGCATCCACTTCACGCATTACTTGATTGTGTTTGTTATAGATGCGATTGGATTCTGCCAGTGCGGCTGTATCGAACTTGCCACCCAGCTTCTCCAGATCGTCAATCACTCTCTTGTATCCGGCTTCGGTGTAAGCGACGCCATATGCCGGCTTACGGTGCTGCGGATAAGTCATTGGGATGAAAGGAATGCTTGGAACCGCATATTTCCAGTTCTCTCCCAGCGTCTTCAGTGTGTCGCACAGGGACGGAATCACGATTGCGCTTGCGCCGTCATATGCGCCATTGATGCCCAGCTCCAGCATGGACTGTACGATGGAGCAGATGAAAGCCGGAAAATACTCTTTCGAGCGATTCAGCTCAACATCAGCTCCCCACGCGCCCATTGGTACAAATCCCATTGAATGGAGTATTTCTTCAGGAGTATATACAGGAGAGGTTAGTACGACCTTTTTGCCCTGTTTGAGATAAGCATCCATCTGAGCACGTGGTGCTGTTGCTACTGTATGAAACTGATTGAAAATATCGTTAATCATCGTTGTTCTCCTTTCGCTGATTCGCAAGCTAGTTGCGAGCTTCCTTGTTGGCTTCCATGATTTCGGTCAAGCCCTGTACACGGGTGTCATACTGCGCTTCGGAGAAGTTACGAGGGTCTGCCTGGTCTCCGTCGAAGCTTGCAACCGGAATGTCACATGCCTCGCCGATCTGACGGCTCATCTCGCTCATGAATCCACTCCACAGCTTGCAGGATCTGTTGGTATGTACCAGGAGACCTTCTACGTTGTTGTCCTTGCAGAGTTTGATTCTCTTATCTCTGGATTTCTCCAGGTTGATAGCGTTCGGTACGCTGCAGTAAGCAGCAATCATCTCGTCGAATGTGTTGTAGTCGAATCCAAATGCATCCGCATAGATGGTGGTTACCATGTTGATTCCGCGTTCACGGAGTCCGTGGGATGTTGCTCTCAGATATGGCCAGCAAGCGATACCCTCGAACATGATTCTGTGCTTCTCTTCGCCGCGGAATGTGCTGGTGCCATTCTCGTGGTTCTCTTTGTATTCCTTGAGGAGCTGCTCCATGGCTTCGCCGGCAGCTTCCTTACCTCTTGCGGTTACCATTACAGCCATATGATTCAGCAGGTCGAAACCGTTGAACGGGGACGGTGTGTACTTCGCCTGAGCCGTTGCTTCCAGCCATGCGCGGCTGGATCTGCAGCTGAAGCCTGTCACTTCCTCGAAACGCTCATCCGACCACTTCAGGTCGAACAGGTCTTCCAGTGTGTGAACCGCATCCCAGAACTGTGCGGAAACGTAATCGATTTCTGCCTGAGATACTTCATAATCCGGGTTGAACGGGATGTCCAGAAGAATCATCGGGATGTTCAGATCGATGGCCAGGTTCTCATACCATTTGATCATGCAGTTACAGATATTGTTGCAGCACAGCAGCACATCCGGCATTGCTACGTCCTGCTCCGGACATTCCTTGAGCTTCGCGTAAGCCATGCTGATTCTCGCATATGCGCAAATGTCGTTGGAGTAGCCATCTGCCTCTGCCACGTTGCACATTCTCTCGCCTGCGCCTCTTGCGGCAATACCGGCAGCCTGGTTCTCCGGATAAGCTGTTGCCAGACCCAGTGTCTCCGGAATTTCTACCGGGAAGTTACTGGAAACCCAAGCAACCGGCTTGCCCTGCTTCTTCGCTTCGATTGCATCAGCAAATGCGTCGGACGCGATCTTACCTAGTTTGAACTTCGCCGAATTCGGATCTACCGGACGACGGGCTTTCTTTTCCTCTGCCATGTTTTAAACCTCCTGCTTCCTATAATTTGCTAAAAATAAGTGCCATGCACCCCTAACTAACGTTCTATCCTTCTCCCTTTTCTTAGCTGTACATTTCCGGCCTGCCTGCATAGATGCAAGCCATGCAACCTGGCGGGCTCCATCGCCCCGCTGACGTCTTCGCCCGCGCTTTCCCGAACGCTCGTCGCGTTCATTTCGTCTCAGCGTCTAATCTTCTATATTGCTGTCTTAATTCGTCGTATGCGCTCCGGCTGCTACTATTCGGTGGATTCTACTTGGTAGCTTTGCGATAGGCATATATCGCGGCGCCAATCGCTCCGAAATACTGCGCCAGCGGGTCAACTTCAATCTCCATCTCGAGGCTCTCTTCCAGCGCTCTTCGAACGGCACCGTTCCGGGCTACGCCGCCGGACATACACAGTCTCGGCATGACGCCGGCTCTTCTCGCCAGTGCGGAGACTCTGGATGCGACGCTCGCGCAGATTCCAGCAATCAGATCCTCCCGCTTCACGCCGTTGGCCAGCTGACTGATGACCTCCGACTCCGCAAATACCGTGCAGGTGCTGGAGATGGATGCCGGATTCTCGGACTTCGCCGCGCAGGCATCGAAGTCGTCGATGTTCATCTGCAGGATGTTCGCCATTACGTCGAGGAACCGGCCGGTTCCTGCGGCGCATTTGTCGTTCATCACGAAATTCGACATTCTGCCGTCTTTCGTCAGGATGATGACCTTCGCATCCTGTCCACCGATATCGATAATGCTCCGAAGTCCCGGGAAGACGAACTGTCCGCCCAGTGCGTGGCAGGTCAGCTCGCTGACCTCTCCGTCTCCGAAGCCGAAGTTGTTCCTTCCATATCCGGTCACAATCGTCATGGCGATATCATCGGTGGATACATTGCATTCCTCCAGAATCTGATTCATCGCGTTCATCGGGCTATCGGTGCCCATGCCGCCAATCAACAGACTCTTGCCGATAATCTTCTCTCCGTCCTGAAGAAGGATGCATTTTGAAGTTGTAGAGCCGATGTCTATTCCCAGCGTATACATTGTTTTCTCCTGACGTTCACACTTAACAAATTGTGATTTTTGGAATTTAAATTTATTATAGCCGCTGTTAAATTTCTGTCAATGATTTCAAGCGATTTTGTCATGCCTTTAACAAGAGGTATCCCTTGCGGAACGAAAGAGTTTCTTTCACCTCATGAATCCGTTGAAAAGTCAAGGGTTATGGTAGTTAGTTTTTTATCAGAATTCACCATATTGCTTGAATTTCCTGATAAATTATTTTCATACTTGCCCCCGATTTTCCTTGCCATTTCTGCTAATTTGTCGGTATAATTGTGAAAGAATTATTTTAATAATCGGGTGAAGTTGCAAGAGATTCTTGGAGGATTGAGACCACCACCCGGACAACCAGGAGAAAGCAATCTTATGGATATTAACAAGCTCAAAGCATTCATTGAAGTCTGCAATACCGGCAGCTACACCAAGGTGGCCAAAACTTTCGGATATACCCACGCCGGCATTTCGTATATGATTAAGAGTCTGGAGGAAGAAGTGGGATTCTCCCTCTTGGAGAAGAAAGGCACCAGCCGGATTCCGACCGCGAACGCGAGGAAGATTATTCCGGACATTCTGAACGTGCTCGATGCGATGGACCACTTAGAACATTCCATCGCCATGGGCCGGTCCAGCATGTCCGCCGCACTCAATATAGCGGCCATCGAATCCGCTTCCAACAAATGGATTCCGCTGACCATCGCCAAATTCACCAAGATGCACCCGGATATCTCGGTGAACGTCTTCTCGGGCGACCCATTCCAGATTAACCGCTGGCTTCGCGATGACGCAGTGGATATCGGACTCTCGGTGCAGGCGTGGACGGATCAGGATTATGAATGGACGCCGCTTCTTCAGGATCGCATGTACGGCCTGCTACCGAAGGACGACCCGCATCAGGAATCCGTGTCGGTACAGGATTTCGAGGGAAAATATATTTTTATCCCTAATCCGTACGGTAATCGCAGTATCACTTCCCTGCTGGACAAGTACAACGTCAATTACCGGATTCCGACAGACAACACCATCAGTGCGTTGTCTGTGAACGCCAACGTGGCGGTCGGGCGCGGCTATTCCATCTCGACAGAGCTGATGATTGACGCGAGCCGCATCGTGGAGGAAATTCCGGAGCTGCACCCGAAGATTCTGCCGATTGAGCCGGCGGAGTACCGGGAGATTGGGCTGGCGCGCAAGCGGAATGCGGGGCGGAGCCCGCTGGTGGATGACTTCGTGCATTGCCTGAAGCAGGTCATCAAGGAATACCCGATTGCGCCGGTGGAGTAGGTATGAGGGATGCAGTGAATTATATAGTTTTCGATTTGGAATGGAATCAAGCGAAAAATCGCAATTGGCGTGTTCAGTCGCCAATTAATTTGGATGGTGAAATTATTCAAATTGGTGCGGTTAAGCTGAATGAGAAGCTGGAAGAAATTGATGACTTTGACGTCAAGGTCAAGCCGGTTTTTTACCCGAAAATGAATAAAGAGGTTGAGAAACTCACCGGCATCACCGATGATGATCTGAAAGATTGCCCGGGGTTCGAAGATGCCGTTAATCGCTTCCGTGAATGGTGCGTCGTTCAACATTGAAACATTTGCTATTGCTAAACCAGTATTGACGGTATTCATTGAATACCATATAATATGGGTTGAGAAATAGAGAAGGACGATTAATACCTATGAGTGTGAAAGAACTACGAGAAATGACCGGAATGTCGCAGAAGACATTTGCGACGAAATATCATATCCCGCTACAAACGCTGAAGCAATGGGAGTCCAAAGAAGGAAGCAAGTCCCATAGGAACCCCCCAGATTATGTTGAATTCCTCTTAGGGGAGGTAGTCCGCGCATCCGCTATTGGTACATACAGAGAGGAAACAGAACATAAACAGGGGAAAGAACTCACAAACGGACAAACCGTTTCCGCCAAGGTTATTTACACAATTCGTACTGCCAAAGATTCCAGGGATAATGCGCGATTATGGCTCAGGTATATAGCGAAGCATTTCGAGGCCAATGCAACACCTCTTAATCCATCGGAATTGCAATGTCTTCTGGCGTGTGATGACTTAACAATGTTCCAGAAGTGTGCTCTGAAAAGTGCGTATCAGAACGGATCCCCGACAAATCAGTATGTCATTCAGCAAAGCCAGAGGTGTGACACATCCTTTGTTGAAAATCTTTTCAAAAGGAGCATGGAAAATGCTAAGTAATGAATATGAAATATTCAAAACATTGAATAACGAATTGAAAGAGAGCGGCATCTGTCTTGAAATAATCTGTGTCGGTGGATTTGTCTTAAATCATTATGGGTTAAAGCAGACACTTGATGTGGATGGATTCTATAAAAGAACGCGAGAAATAGATGAAATAATAAACCGTGTCGGGGATAAGTTTGGGATTAATACCGATGATGAGCCGTGGCTAAATAATTCCGTCCAGAGCATGAATGAAATGCCTGCTAAATCTATTTGTGATACACTATACGAATTCTCAAACTTAACAGTTCTGATGCCCCCTCTGGAATACATTGCGGGCATGAAACTTCAAAGTGGGCGAGAAAAAGATATCAGCGATGTGAGCCTGATAATACGGAAGGAAGAGAGCAAGGATCCTATTGAGTTCATTGAAACGTTAAGAAGGAAATACGGTTTTGAGAACATAGACATTTCATTGTTGCTTACTGCTTACGGAAATGCATACGGATTCGAATGGCTAGAGAAATATTACCAGAAGCATGAGTCAGAGTTGATTGACCGGATATAGGCTTTGTGCAAGGAGGCGTACATCATTTGCTTGTACGCCCTCTCTGATAACATTTCGCGCCACGACTATACTTCTGTAGATGTTCCCTCGGAAGTCTTGGAGGGTAAAAACAGCTACTGTCCGAAATTCGGACAGTAGCGCTTTTTTTGGCAGAGAAAACCGACCCAGCAGATAGAATATGTGTTCGAGGATTTTTCGATTGTTAAAGACAGCCTGAAGGCTATTCTGACCCCGGAGCTGAGCATCATTGGTAAGTCGGCCGTCGGTGGTATCGGTCGTGCATTTATCGGTGCTGCCGGTACTGCGGCAACGGAAAGTGCGAAGAACGGGTATGAAATTGATTGGAATTACCTGCTCTGCGGCGAAGAGGAATTAGACTTTGCGGAGGCAAATGACTCACCTTTCACCTACGTGGAGCCAGCGGACTACATTCCGGAATACCTGCGCAAGAAGTACAAACTGGGCGAGTATGCCGAGGACGAGGATGAGGCGGAAAGCAAAGACGAGAATGGTCATTAGCGAAGGAAATACGAATCGAGAGATAAATCCGGGTGCTTTCTTAGCGTTGACGTACAGGATATTGTACGTTATAATACAGGCGTAAGAAAGGAGGCTCCGGAAATGTTGGCAGTTAATTACACCAATCTGCGGGAAAATATGAAAAGCTACATGGATTGCGTAACTGACGATTATGAAACCATAATTGTCACCCGGAAGAATAACAAAAATGTCGTGATGCTTTCCGAGGAAACGTATAACAATCTCATGGAGAATCTCTATGTTACCGGTTGCAAAGCCAATTATGACTGGTTGATGGAATCCAAGACACAGTTAGAACAAGGGGCAGTCGAAGCCCATTCTCTACTGGGAGGCGATATGGATGAATAAAGTTTTCACCCATAACGGATGGCAGGACTATTTGTATTGGCAGACCGAAGATAGAAAGACGCTCAAGAAAATCAATAGCTTAATTCAGGATATCGAGCGGAACGGGAATGAAGGCATCGGAAAGCCCGAGCCTCTAGTGGGCAATCTCTCTGGGTTCTGGAGCAGGAGAATCAACGATAAAGACCGACTCATTTATAGAATTGATGAGAGTAATATTTACATATTATCTTGCCGGTATCACTACGAGAAATAGTCAACGCCTTCCCTTCTGTAACGCATCCATTTACAGTGGAGTGACAGGCTTCTACCAACTCTATTCTCCGCAAGTGGAAGCCCACCCATCATTTCGAAATTGGTCTTTCAGAATAATTTCGGAATGACGGGTGGGCTCTCAGCTATGTGGATATATGAATCCATGAAGCCTATGACAATCTTTCGATGAATCGGCTCCCCTTATCAGGAGATTGATTAAAGTCAGGCAAGGAATGAGGCATACACCCTGGCAAAAATATTCTGAAAGACCTTTTTGCCAGGGTGTATGCCTCATTCCTGAATTTATTCATGGTTACACCAATACTCGTTCGTGAGCGGAAGCCCACAACAGAAAATCCGCCTCCTCGGAAGTTTCCGGTGAGGCGGATCTTGTTTTTAGACATCTACACACTGCGGAATATCGGCTGCGGCGACCAGTTCCGGTATTACTTTCTTGGTCAGTTCGATGAAGGCTTTTGCGCAGATGGAAAGCGTCTTGTCTGACTGGTAGCCGATGCCCAGCGTGCGGTTGGTGCAAGGTTTGACCGGAATGACGCGAACGTTCGCGTTACTGCTCCAGAGGAACATGTTCGGGAGCAGACTGATGCCGAGGCCGCGGTCCACCATCGAGAGGATGGTGTGATCGTCGTGGCAGGTAAAGCTGGTTAGCGGGGAGACGTTGAAATATGACAGCGTTGAAGCGACATCTTCATCCACGCCCCGCTCGGATGCGATGAACGGGTAGTCCGCAAAGGCGGATACCGGGAAGCCCTTCTCGTACTCCGGCGGCAGAGCGAATTCCTTCGGAACGATTGCGCACAGCGGATCGCGAGCCAGAGAGAAGAAACGGAAATTCTGATCCTTCTGCCAGCTTAGGAAACCGAAATCGATGCTACCTTCATTGAGCCATGTCTCGACGTCCTTCAGGCCGCCTTCGCGAATGCGAATGGCGATGTTCGGATAGAGTTGCTGGTATTTGTTGATAATCGTTGGGAGCCACTGCGCGGCGATGCTGCAGTACGTACCAATCGAGAGAGATCCCCGCTGGAGCCCGTGGATGGAATCGAGGACATCATCCATGCGCTCGTAATGCGTCACCACCTGACGGATATACGGAAGGAGTAGTTCCGCATCCGCGGTAAGTTCTACGCCCCGCTTCGTGCGGCGAATCAGCGAAATGCCCATCTCTGCTTCCAGCTTGTTAATCGCATGGGATACGCCGGACTGGGTATACCCCATATTCTCGGCACTGACGGTCAGGTTACCTGTGTTGGCAACATCGCATATAAGCGCAAGTTTGTTGATATCCAATCAGCATCCTCCTTATTTTTCCTATCGATTCCTTCTGATCTCTGTTATTTCTTTCTGCTTATTTCTTTCTATCCTCTTCTTCTTTGTGAATGTTTCTTGTCGGATTCCGGGCGAGTTCCGACCCATTCTTGCAGAAATCTTGCGAAATCCAATAGCCGCAAACGCTTTATTTTCATGTGTTTCCTATATTTTAACACTGAACAGGATACAGGTTGGATTGAAAAAATATATATTGTCAAAAATGCAACATAAGGATAATTGATATGCATAAATGTGAGGCCTCTAACCCTTGCAATTGCACTGTTATGAAGACCTTTCATGTTAATAATTAGGCAATGTCAGTTCCTTCTAAATTAGAAGCTCATTATAATTCAAGTACATTCGGTTCGGAGATTAAGAACCCGGCCGATGAATATGTGCTCCGCAGCGGAGTTCTTCCATTCATTCAAAGGGACCGAGGGAATGGCACGGGTGACGTTATCGAATCCGAGCCATGAATCCGGTTCTCGATGAGTTACAGAATGAAGCTGTTAGGCAGTATACAAAGATGAGTAAAAAGGAGGAATCAAGATGTCTATTACTCAAGAAACATTGCAGAAACACTTGAAAGATCCTGCCATCTTCTGCTGCAGAAGAGAAAAAGGATTGGTAATCAGTGCGGCTGACCTCGAGGACCCAGGTCTTTTTGACGACATGCAAGAGTCTGGTCTCCTGACTTTGACTCCAGAAGGTCTTTGCATTGAACAGGTTGTTGGATGCACCCTCGTTAAGGACGTTGAGGCTCTTACCCCAATTACAAAGGACATGCTCGACAGAGTTAACGAAGTACAAGACGAACCAGTAGAAGAAGTGAAGGCTACGGATGCAGCTCCAGAGGTTGCTCCAGCAGCACAGCCATGCACAGGAGGAAATGGAATGATTCATATCGAAATCGGAAAAGCAGAGAAATTCGATGGACTGAAACTGGACGTACCTGTATTTGCAGGTGGCGTTGCTCCGGCACCGGTAGCAGCTCCGGTTGACGAGAAGACGGGTGAAAAGACTGTTATCAGAAAACTGGTTAAGAAGCACATCAAGATTAGCGACGTTAAGCTGGGTAAAGAGACATCCATTAAGGATGGCGTTATCACCATCGATAAGGACATCGTTAAGAAGGCAGTTGGCGAAGACGTACTGTGCAAGAGCCTTGCTCTGGATGTTATCCATCCGGATGAGAGACATATCTACACAGAGACCATCATGGACGTTTGCCCAATCGCTACGAAGGTTGAAGGCGAACTCGGCGAAGGTATCACCAAGGTTTGCGACGGCGTTGTATTCATGCTGACCGGCGTTGACGAAGATGGCGTACAGGTTCACGAATTCGGTTCTTCCGAAGGTTACCTCGATGAGAAGATGTATTTCGGTCACCCAGGCTGCGCTGACGAGAATGATATCATCATCCGTTGCCACGCTGTCGTTCAGAGACTGACCGGAATGACCAGACCGGGACCTTTCGCAGCTCACAAGTGCCAGGATTATATCATTCAGGCTATCCGTGAACAGCTGAAGGGCTATGAAGGCGAAGTTGTTCGTGAAGAAGTATGCGAGGACGTTAGAAGAGTTGGAAACCCAAGAGTTGCTCTTGTTAAGGAAATCATGGGTCAGGGCGCAATGCACGATAACGTACTTTGCCCAGAAGAACCTTGTGGCATCAAGGGTGGCCAGAAGAACGTAGACTGCGGTAACGTTCCGATTCTGCTGACACCGAACCAGGTAAGAGACGGATCCATCCACGCTCTGACCTGCATCGGACCTGCTACGAAGGAAATGACCCGTCATTACATCCGCGAGCCGCTGGTAGAAGGACTTGCTGCTGATGACGAACTCGACCTGATTGGCGTAATCTGCGTTGGTTCCCCTCAGGTTAACGACGAGAAGATGTGGGTATCCGAGAGACTGGGCTCCATGATGGAAGCAATGAACCTCGACGGCGTTATCATCACCACCGAAGGTTTCGGAAACAACCACATCGACTTCGTTCAGCACATCGGACAGGCTGGTAAGAGAGGAATTCCGGTTGTCGGCGTTTCCTTCTGCGCTTACCAGGGTCAGCTGGTAGTTGGTAATGAGTATGCAGACGCCATGGTAGAAGAGAACATGGACGCTGGCGGCTTCGAGAACGATATCGCTGGTACTTCCTGCGTAACACCGGAAGTTGCTGCTCGTGCTATCCAGATGCTGAAGAACAAGATGGCAGGCGTTGCTATTAAGCCGGCTGAGAAGAAGTGGAATAACGACGTTATCAATGCTAACAATAAGCTGCTTGGACTGCCTGAAACCAAGCTGGTTGAGAGCGGTACCCTGCACTAATGGATTATATTATTAATCCCGTTAAGATGGGCGGGCTCGTCAAGAAAGTGTCCGGTGACATGATTAAAATTCATTTACATGGGCGCCTCGGGGTGTTCATTGTACCTAGAAGTCTAATCATCGACCCTATCCCTATTGAACCTGGACACGATCTGGAATTCTATTTCAGCTACATCCAGGTAGTCGAAAATCCATATGACTATGATGATTCAGACATGACCCCCGACCACGAGCCCGAAGCTTGTCTTATTGGCGGCAAGATAATAGAAGTGAACGATACAGCAATCAGTGTGGCCATCATGAATAACAAAGGAACCATCAACGTTCCAAGAAGATGGGCATTCACACCGATTCCCATGCAGGAAGGACAGGACGTACAGTTCTATCTGAGTTGCATGAAAGTTGTAGGTAAAAAAGATATTCCTATAGAATCAATTTAGGAGGTAAAACAATGAAATTAACAGTTAAAGAAGGTATGCAGTCTGAGATCTTCGTACCTCTGACACCAAAGCCAGTATTCACCGAACTGAAGAAACCTCTGAGCGAATGCAAGGTTGCCTTCATCACCGCTGGTGGTATCCACAAAAAGGATCAGACTCCATTCAATACATCCGGAGACTTCACTTATCGTGTCATTCCGTTCGATACTCCATCCGATCAGCTGATGGTTACCCACGGTGGATTCGATAACTCCGACATCAACAAGGACGTTAACTCCATGTTCCCAATCGATCGTCTGCACGAACTGGTTAAGGAAGGCTTCATCGGCTCCCTGCCAGAAGAGACCTACACCTTCATGGGCGGCGGCGGAAACGTTGAGAAGTTCAGAGGCGAGACCGGTCCGGAAATCGCTCGCAAGCTGAAGGCTCAGGGCGTTGACGTTGTACTGTGCACAGGCGGATGCGGAACCTGCCACCGTTCTGCTACCATCGTTACCAGATGCTGCGAAGAAGCTGGTATGAGCTGCTGCGTAATCGCTGCTCTTCCTCCAATCGCTCAGCAGCAGGGTGCTCCAAGAATCACTGCACCTCACGTTCCGATCGGTTCCAACGCTGGTGAACCTAACAACATCCCGATGCAGACTGCAATCCTGAAGGAATCCCTGGAATGGGTTCGTGATTGCCCAAGCTTCAACCGTGTTAAGGTTCTTCCTTACGAATATCGTCACAACGTATAATATCATTGACAATTTACAGGGGCTGCCATTCATTTGGCGGCCCCTTTGTGCAGTTAACTGGAAGGAGGCTGCTTATGGGACTCGGACCAAGTATTAAAATGACAACTTTGCATCATTACAGATGCCCAGTCACCAAAGAATTGCTCAAGAACACCGATCTTGAGTACACCGGCATCATCGTAGATGGCGTCTCCGAAGTATGCGATGATAAAATCTACACCGCAAAACGCGTAGGTGACCTCGCTCAACTGATGCGCGCAGACGGCGCGATTGTCGCTATCGACGGCTGGGGCAATCACCACGTAGACTTTGTCAACGTGATTGAACAGCTTGGCATTCGCGGAATCCCGAGTGTCGGACTGAGCTACATCGGCCTGCAGGGTCGTCTGGTATGTTCGAACCAGTACGTGGACTGCGTTGTAGATTTCAACAAGAATCTGAGCGGATATGAATCCTGCATCGTCGGCGACAACAACCTCACCGAGTATGATGCGATGAAAGCCGTTGCACTTCTGAAGAATAAGCTAAAAAAAGCCGGCAAGTATCCTGGGACTTCCGACTCCGCAGAAGAGAAGGTACTGCGGAAGCTCCTTCGCAAGACATTCCACATCAATAATGTCGTATGGGGGGATGCGACCAGTATTGACCGTGGCACGCTGACCATCCGAAAAGGAATCGAGAAACCGCTCATCGAGGCGTCACCTCGAATCAAAGATATAAAGGTTACTATCCGCAAGCCGGGCGAGACAGACTTCTATTCGAATTCCAACCTCGATTACTCCCCGATTGCCTGCAAGGTTCGCGGCGAACTGGGCGAAGGCGTGACTCATCTCCTGTCCGGCATTACCGTGATGATTACGGGTGTGGAAGACAAGAGTGGGTTCCAGCCGTCCAACATTGGCTCCTCGGAAGGTCCTTTCGAGAAGCAGGTTGTTTTTGACCGGGCAGGTACCCCGTCAAAGGATGATTATCTCCTGCACGTGGACGTTCTCTTCGAGGAGGGCGAAGGCCGCACCGCAGAAGGCATCATGGCGGCGCACGAAGCGGCAGATCGCATTGTGCAGGAAATTCGTCGTGAGCTGGTGAAGCTGGAGAACATGAAGTACGAGCGCGAGGAGTTCTATGATATTGCGCGGCCGGGCAAGCCAAAGATTATCCAGGTGAAGATTGTCTCCGGTCTTGGCAACATGTACGATTCGGCGATGTTCCCATACGAACCGGGTGGCTACCTGGGGAGCCACAATATGATGGATTCGAAGAATGTGCCTTATGCCATTACCCCGAACCAGGGAAATGATGGCGTGCTGCACTCGCTGCTGTAAAGTTATTGACGTCGGCGACCTCCACTTGATATTACAATTCATCTGCTTGCGTCGGCAATTTGTACTGCCGTGATGTAATTGTTTGCGCCGACGTTCTCCATTTGCTGCTGTAATACATTACTTATCTGCCGTGATGTTATTACTTACACATACAGTATCTCAAACAGAGAGCCCGAATTTCATGTGAAATCCGGGCTCTTTGCGTTGAAGAGGTATCACGAATACAAAGAGAAATGAGTCGGATTGCTTCGAATCATCAGGAAAGGAATCCCCCCTGCAATTTATTCATGGTTCTGTCGATACTCATTTGCGTCAGGAAGCCCACCCATCATTTTCTTGCGTCCGATTGGGTAACAGATTATAGTCTGGCAAGGAACGAAGCATACACCCTGGCAAAAATATTCTGAAAGACCTTTTTGCCAGGGTGTATGCTTCGTTCCTAAATTTATTCAGGTTTCCACTAGTATTCTTTCACATGCGGAAGGCCACCCATCATTCCGAAATTGGTCTTTCAGAATAATTTCGTCATGACGGGTGGGCTCTCCTGACATACGGATGCAGATTCATGGAATCTACATCAAAAATCCGCCTCCTCGGAAACTTTCGGTGAGGCGGATTATATTTTTATTCAAACCTACGGCCGCCGAATCGCAAACACCAGCACCAGCGACAGCAGAGACATCACCAGCAGGAGCACGAACGGTGCGAAATAGCTACCGGTGCTACTCAGCAACGCTGCCGCAGCGGTAGCGGTTAGCGACGAGAAGAGCAGCTTCGTGTTCGAGATGCTGTAGTTCAGCGCATAGTCCTTCATACCATAGAAGGAGCTCATGAACGCTGCGCTGATGGTCGGGTTCGTACCGTAGGATATGCCTGTCAGGCACAGCGAAGCGGTTGCCAGCGGCAGGGATCCTCCGGCAATGGCCACCAGCATGATAGCCGGTGCCAGCACCGTAATGACGGTAGCGAGAATCATGGTCTTCCTTCTTCCCACGAAGTCGAAGCTGATACCGCAGAGGATGCGGCCGAAGCCATTGCAGATGGAGAGCACGCCCACCAGCAGCACAGCTGCCTGCTCGGTGGAACCGAGGGTGATGGTCAGTTCCTTGGCGAAGCTGATCACCGCGCTTCCCACGCTGGCATTCAAGAAACCATATACGTAATAGATCCAGAAAGTCGGGCGGCGAAGCATCTCCTTCGCCATGAGTTCCATGGGCTGCACGTCATCTTTGTCGTTCTTGGCCGCCCGTTCCGGCAGCTGATCCGATGCATCAGGGCGACGGACGATGCGGGCACATACCGCGAGCACCACCGAAATGGAGATGCCCAGCAGCAGGAACGTCTTCCGCCAGCCGAACGACGGCATGTCGAAGAGATGCGCGGCCAGCTTGCCAAGCAGCATGGTGCTGAATCCGAACGACATCATCATCAAGCCCGAGCTGACGCCCTTCCGATCCGGGAACCAGGAGTTTCCGGTAGCCAGAAGCGAATTATACGAGATGCCGATGCCGCCGCCGATTACTACGCCATATAACAGGTACAGCGCCGTCAGGCTACCGCCGGGAAGAATCGCCAGCAACACATATCCAATCAGTATCATGGTGCCGCTTAGGAGCAGCAGCTGATGCAGCTTCCACTTCTTCGTCAGCCACCCGGAGGTCAGGCTTCCCAGGCAGAAGAAGCACATCATAATCGTGTAGTTGACGGCCAGCTGAGAGGCTGTCCAGCCGAATTCCGTCGCCAGCGGCACCTTCAGGATAGACCAGGCGTAGATGACACCCACGAACAGCAGGCCTACCGAGCAGACCAGCAGATACAGCCATCTCACCTGAAGTGTTTTCTGAAGTTCCATGCGCTATACTGCCTCGTAGCCTTTCTCGAAGGCGGCAGTGTTCGCCGCTTCGAATTTACTTTTACCCTTCTTCCGGAACATGTCGTTCATGCCCTCGACGCCTTTATCGTGGGTGAAATCGCCGAGCAGCTTGGTAATCGCGCCTATCATCACGATGTTCGCGCCCTTCGGGTTCTGGAGCTCGTCCGCAATGGTGTTGCAGGCCACCGGGATGTAACGAATTCCGGCGCGCGGCGCGAAATCCGCCAGCACCATATCCGAATTGTAGAGCACAATCCCGCCATCGCGAACCAGTGGCTCGAACTTCTTGAAGGAAGGGTCGTTCATCGCGAGGAGAAGATCCGGCTTCTGCTGACCCGGGTTATAGATCGGGCCCTCGCCATAATGAACCGTGCAATTCGCGGTGCCGCCTCTCATTGCCGCACCGTAAGAAGGCATCCAGGTGGCGTTGTTCCCGGAATAGAGCGCCATCTGCGAGATAACCAGGCCTGCCGTCAGCACGCCCTGACCGCCGAAACCGGCAAATAAAATTTCACGCATAACCTATTCTCCTCTCTTCTTCAATTCACCCAGTTCGTAATACGGCACCATATTCTCCATCAGGTGCTGGTGCGCCTTCACCGGAGCCATTCCCCAGTTGGTCGGACAGGTGCTGAGAACCTCCACGAACGAATATCCCTCGTGGTTGAGCTGTGCCTCGAACGCATTCCGGATGTAACCCTTGAGCTTGTTGATCTCCGCCGGGCTCGAAATCGCACCGCGCGCCACATATGCTGGGCGGAAGCTGCTTGCAATCATCTCCGGCAGCTTAATTGGGTAACCGGTCTTCTCGCAGTCGCGCCCCGCCGGGCTGGTGGTTGTCTTCTGGCCTTCCATCGTACACCAGCTCATCTGGCCGCCCGTCATGCCGAAGTTCGTGTTATTCACTACAAAGACGCAGATGTTCTCGTTGCGGTACGCCGCATTGAGTGTCTCGGCAAGGCCGATGTTGTATGCGTCTCCATCTCCCTGGTAGGTAAAAACAAATTTCGTCGGCTCGGCTCTCCGGATTCCCGTCGCAACGGCGGCCGCTCTACCGTGTGGAGATTGCACCAGGTCACAGTTAATCGCTGTCTTCAGATGGCAGCTGCAGCCCACACCAATCGCTGCAATCGTATCCTGTCCCAGTCCGTATTCTTCCAGACATTCGCAAATCAGGCGAACCAGCACGCCGTGACCGCAGCCACCGCAGAACATGGCGTAATTGCAAAGGTCCGGTACTCTCTTCTCGATTGCCATCTTAGAACACCTCCTTGATCTCGCCGGCCAGAATCTTCTCGAAATCGGCCATTACCACATCATCCTTCGGCACGCCACAGGCATACGGCAGAGCATATACCGGAACGGTGCCCATGTGATGTTTTCTCGTATAGATTGCCACGTCCTCTGCCATCTGTCCTTCACCGTTGGTCTCGACGGTGATGAAAGCCTTGACATTCGGGTTCTTCGCGCAAAGCTCTTCGAAGGCTTTCTCCGGGAAAGGCCACGCGGTGATCGGACGAATCAGGCCAACCGAATGTCCTTTTGCCCGAAGTTCATCGATTAAGCCGGTCATCACACGACCGCACATGCCGTAAGCCACGAAGATATATTCGGCATCTTCCAGATTCTTCGCCTCCCAACGCTGCTCGTTCTCGCGCATCAGGCGGATTTTCTCTACGTAGGTAGCGGATTCGGCCGGGATATTTCTTCCGAGGAAATCCGGACGCTTCACCTTATAGGTACCGTCCAGACCCCAGTCGCACTTCTTAATCTCGCGGAATTCCGGCATATCGCACGGCTCCATCATCTGGCCGATGCCGGAGTCTGTCATGACTTCCACAATGCAACGGTATTTCTCCGCGATGTCGAACGCCTCATACATGAGGTCCACGGATTCCTGTATGGTGGATGGGCACAGGACGATGTTGCGATAGTCGCCGTTGCCACCGCCTCTTGTCTCGCGGAGATAGTCCGTCTGCGCGCCGTCCAGGGAGCCCAGGCCATTACCCCAGCGAACAACGTTCAGGATGACCGCCGGAAAATTCATCTGCGCCATGTAAGAGATGCCTTCCTGCTTGAGAGAGATTCCCGGGCCAGAAGATGCCGTCAGGACGCGGCGTCCGCAAGCGGATACGCCCATGACCATGTTGATAGCCGAAAGCTCGCTCTCCGCCTGGATGAACGTTCTGCCCAGTTCCGGCAGGCGGGCGGACAGGTATTCCATTACTTCTGTGGACGGCGTAATCGGGTAGCCGGCGTAGACTTCGATGCCGGCGCGGACTGCCGCCTCTGCAACTGCGATGTTGCCTTTGATCATATCACCCATGAATTAACCCTCCTTCTTCTCCGTAATTGTGAACACGCCGTCCGGACATACGGTGTAGCAAATACCGCAGCCGATGCAGTTCTCCTCGATGACGCGGATGTGCTTGTAGCCTCTGCTGTTGAGCTCATCGGTCATCTCGATGGCGTTCTTCTTGCAGTATGCGATGCAAAGTCCGCAGGCTTTACAGCGTTCCGAATCCGCATATGCTTTACTCATATTGTCATTACCTCCTTCTTCATGTCTTTCCATGTCGCCACGTTATCGTATACCAACATATACCAACGGATCCGAGCGGTGGATGGATGTCGTCACAGCCTCCTGTCCAGGCAATTCCTACTTCGTCATGCGTCTTATGTCAGGTCAGCTGGAACAGCTACTCGAGCATCTGCTCGAATCCGATGTTCCTTCCATCTTCCTAGTTACCCCAGATTTTCGCTTCTTCCTGGCCATCCAGCACGCGGGTGATGCCCCTTGCCAATGCGGTCATCTCCATCGCACCCGGCTTGATGATAATCGGAGCGAGGAAACGGACACGCGGAATGATCTGATCCGTCAACGCCTTGCTGTGCGCGCATCCGCCGGTCAGGATAATGTAATCCACACCTTCCGGTACAACTGCCGACAGGGAAGCGATGCCCTTCGCAATCTGGTACGCCATGGCTTCCAGAACCTGGGCGGCGTACTGGTCTCCCGCAGCGATGCGAGCTTCTACCTCCCGCATGTCGCTGGTTCCCAGGTGGTCAATCAGGCCGCCGGCGCCTTTGATACGACGCATCATGCTCTTCTTGTCATACTCCCCGGAGAAACAG
Source organism: Oscillospiraceae bacterium (assembly GCA_963630135.1). GTDB lineage: Bacteria > Bacillota > Clostridia > Peptostreptococcales > Anaerovoracaceae > Mogibacterium_A. The sequence continues at coordinate 3,616 of CAVGMK010000065.1, read as the reverse complement.
AGATCCACGTAGCTCTTGCCGTTCAATCGTCCGGCGCGTTCCGGCGACATCGGTCCTTCGTCATCGGACAACAGGTCGACAATCTGGCCATGCTGATGGACGTTGATGCTGATTCCGCCGCCGAGATGTGCCACGATGAAATTCATGTCCTCGTAGTTCCTTCCGGCCTTCTCTGCCACTTCCCGTGCCACAGCCCGGGTGTTCAGTACGTGGGAGAACGGTCTCCGAAGGACGCCCTTGAGACCGGTAATCCGGGTGGTATCCGGCACCTCATTGGTGCATACGGCGTCGTAGATGTACGCATGGCACCCGTGCTGCGCTGCCAGCTCCTGCGCCAGAAGAGCCGAGAGGTTCGACGGATGATTGGTAATCGGATTACGGCAGGCCACCATCAGATTCTCCTCCACGAGGTAGGCTCCGCCCTTCGCAAACCCGAAGGTTCCGCCCCTGGCAGCCACGGCGCTGAGTCCGGTCAGGTCAACATCATCGGCTTCGAGTGCTGATGTAATCGCTGCCTTGCGGTATGGGAGCTGATCCAGAAGTGCCGGATAATTCTTCAGCTCATCTGCTGAGTGGGTGACGTCCGTGCTCCAGACTTCGCTGTCCCCCTCATAGAGGGCCAGCTTCGTCGAAGTGGAGCCGGTATTGATGATAAAAATCTTGTATGCCATTCCTTCTCCTTCTATATGATTATGCTTTCTTCTCCTTCGGTGCGTTGAACGGGGTTCCGTCCGAATGCCATGTTGCCCACCCAGTCAGTGCTGCAATTACCGTGAAAATCGGAACGATATAGCAGAAGAACTCATATGGGATGAATGCCGCATTTCCGGTTCCCAATACGCCCATTGCATATACGGTCGCTGTTGACCACGGAATCAGCGCAGATCCGTTAATCGTGGTATCACCCATGCATCTGGAGAGGACCTTCCGGTGAACGTTCATCTTATCGTAGGTATCCGAGAATGTCGGGCCGGACATCACCGCACCCAGCATCTGGTTGCCGGATACCGCTAGGATTAAGTAGTTGTAGAAAATGGTTACAATAACGAGGGATTTCGGCGTCTTCATGAATTTCTCCATTACCGTATCCATGACAATGGTCAGTGCGCCGGTTGCCTGAAGGGCACCGCCCATCATGCAGGCCACAATCATCATGCCTACTGTACCCATCATGGAAGACATGCCGCCTCTTGTCAGAATGCCGTCTACCATCTGCACACCGGTCTCCGATACATAACCGGAATATGCCGCTTTCATCACCGATACGAAAGGTGCATGCTGCATCAGCATGGCCCAGAACATGGAGAATACTGCACAGCTTGTCAGTCCAAGCACTGCCGGAATCTTCTTGATGGAGATGACCAGCATCAGAATTGCCGGAACCAGGCACAGGATGTTGATATTGAAATGTTCCGAGAGCGTGTTCAGCATCAGCGTCACGTTCTCTTCGCTTCCCTCGCCGGTGTATTTCATTCCCAGAACGAAATAGATGATGATGGAAATGATGGCGGCCGGAACGGTGGTGTGCATCATGGATCCGATGTGTTCGTAGAGGCCGACTTTACTTACGGCGGAGCAGAGGTTCGTGCTGTCCGACATCGGCGACATCTTATCGCCTACGTGCGCGCCGGCAACCGCTGCACCGGCTACCAGCGGAATCGGAACGCCGATTCCCACAGCTACACCCGTGAGGGCCAGTCCCATCGTAGCGATGGAACCGAAGCTCGTTCCGGTAAAAATAGACATCACCGAGCAGAGGATGAACGTCATCGGCACAACAATCGCCGGGCGAATGAGTTTGAGTCCGTAGTACATCAGTGCCGGTACGGTGCCACCGATAATCCAGCATCCAACCATCACGCCAACATCCACGAGGATGATGATAACGACCAGCGTGCCGGAGAGGAAGTCCAGCATCGACTTCTCCACGTGCTCCCACGGCTTCCGAAGGAAGATGCACGCGAACATGGATTCCGTTGCCCCAAGCAACATGGACATTTCAATTCCGATGCCCATTCGGATCCCTGCAATAATAGTGGTAAAAACAAGAAGAATAATACATAGCGATCCCGCCACATTCAGATTTCGTTCGGGCTTCTGTGTTTTCTGAGTTTCCATATTTCTGTCCTTTCTGCTAACACATGTGGCTTTCATTTCGTAGAATTTAACTGCTACGTGGAATTGTCCCCATCGTCGGTGATCAGTCGGCAAATTTGGTAGACGATTATTATAAGCTTCTTATAATAATTTTATATTAAGATTATAGGCACGCTCTGGGAGGTTGTCAATCAGAATTCCAAGACAATAAAATAACGATATTCGTCTGGAGCAGTGTCGAAATTACGCTGGAAATCCATCGAAATCTCCTGTGGTTCGTTGGAATCTGGCGAAAAATGCGGATTTTCAAGCGCACAAATTACGAATAGCCGCCAGAAACCGTGCAGAAGGCGTATAAAAATACCGCACCACCAGTATATTCGGCAATGCGGCATTTTGTTAAAATTTTATTCTATTTTTCAATATGTAATGGAATTCCAGATTCTGTTATTATTTTTTTATAACAGGGACGGGGTCATGGGCAGATTCGCAGTAGGATACGGACTGCCGTCTACACGGTAGCTTAACGGAACCAACGGACTCCGAAGCAGAATTCCATGAGTCGCGACAATTCCGTGAATAGCTTGTATATGACCATTCACCAGAGCGCCAGTATAGAGCACTGGCATCGAGCGTCAGTCCAAAGCATTAGAACAGAACGTTAGCATTGAGCGCTAGCGATGAACCGGCGTCTGGCCGATTAGCAGGTCCTGGTTGCGGATTTCGCGGAGATAATTGTACAGTGTCGCCTGCGAGATGGACAGAAGCTTGCAGACACTCGGCACGGCATCCTTGACAGCGAAGACGCCCTTGAGTTCCAGCTGCTGCAGCACCTGCATTTTTCCTTCCTTCGTATCCATCGGCGTCGGTTTCATCTTCTCGATAGAATCCAGGATTACGTGCTGCGTTACCTTCTGGATGTAATTCTCATCTCCAAAAACCTCTTCCGACTCATCCTCCTCCGAGTTCTCCAGGAGTGGCTTCAGCTGAATCATCGAATCCAGCAGGTCCCTGGCTTCCCGCAGACGCGACGTATCCTGATTGATGCAAATCATCACTGCCGGTACGCCTTCATCATCCCGAACGATAATATGCGATGACCGCAATGTCTGACCGTGCGCGGTATTGCTTCCGTATCCAATCAGGTGTCCATCTTCATCCGCAAGATTCGAAATCGCTTCATAGACCGTTGGATCCATCTTGTAACCGACGGTTCGTTCCGTCAGGTGACTATTGGAAATGTAGACCATTTCCTTCTTGTACAGATCATGGATGACAATTTCCGTATCTTCTCCCATCAGCTTGCTCATTCCCAGCATGACATTCTTCAGGAGAGCAATTCTTTCTTCCTGCTGCATATTTTATCCTCTCTTTGGTTTTATAAGAATATTCTAACAACTCTTTTTTCTTTTGGCAAGCTCTGAATTTTCACAGCCCAACCAATACTCATTTTCTTGCGTCCGGTTGGGTAACAGATTATAGTCTGGCAAGGAACGAAGCATACACCCTGGCAAAAATA
>CAVGMK010000064.1:0-13191 GCA_963630135.1 Oscillospiraceae bacterium | reverse complement strand
TCAGAATATCATTCAGCACGTGGCGCAGAATGCGATTATGAATTCCATCTGGAAGATGACATCCGGCGAGCTGGACACGAAGGAAGGGAAGATTATGCTTCTCAAAGACCTCAAGAACCAGGGAATCTTCGACGTCCGCGCAACGACGCCATATATCTGCAAGGCGCTCTCCATCTCGCAGACGACGCTCTACAACTATCTGCGGGAGATTCGGGGCGAGGAAGAGCCGGAGAATACCGTTGTGTTAAAATAAAGTGCAATTGGTTCCACGGGAACCGTACAGCCGTCAGGAAATGCCTGGCGGCTTTTTCTATATGGATATCGCTTGTGTGTACCGCAATGATGGAGAATTTGTTGCGGTAGATTAGCGCATACCGGTCTGTGATGTATGGGCGAAGAAAGAAAAAGGATATCCGCCGGATGGGCTGAACGGAATAACATTTTGTTATCACATTTCGGCTTCTATCCGTGTTACAATCGTTATAATAATTTTTCAAGTGTGGGACAAATCGCAAGTGAAGATGGAATACACGGTGAAGGATTACCCAGTAGGAAAGACCGCACGAATGAGAGATTGCAGACTGCAGAGGTTGATAGGATATAGGAAGTGAAAATATTCCAGAGTCTATAGAATTTGAGAGGGGTACAAGATGATTCAGGCAAGAGATTGTTACAAGGAATTTACGATTCACGAATCGCTGGCGGATGCATTCACGGATGAACGCATTCCGCTTCTTTCGATGCATCAGCTTCGGGCGAACGACTACCGGATTACGCGGAAGATTTCCTACGAGCGGACGGTGAATGATTTCATGATGGCGCTTAACGTCAACGATTCACTGCGGTCGCTGAGGAACCGGCAGGATATGGTCGTGCTGCTCAACGAACAGGGTATGCTGGTTCGGGAAGCGGGCGAGTGGAGAATCTATTTTACCCCGGACAAGTTCGAGCGCTCCACGCTCTCGGACGAGGACGAGCTGTATCCGGTGCTGGAGGAGCTGGATCGGAAATGGGAAGCCGGGGAGCTGGCGATGTCGCGGATTCCGCATCGGAGTCTCAAACAGATGGTATCCAACGTGTCACCCTACTCCATTCTGGATGAGTATTGCAAGGCGCAGCCGGGACAATACCTGGCGGTGGCCGAGGAGATTGTCATTGACGGGCCGGAGAAGCTGCTTCGTCACGTGCCGGTGTGCCATTACAATGATCTGGCGACAGTGGATCCGAATGAGATTGAGAACTATAACACGATTAAGATGCTGCTCGACGATTATGCGGAAGAATGCAGTTCGGCCGGCTTAGGAGAGACCGTGCAACCGCTGTCCATTGCGGTGTTCGGTTATCCGGGGTCGGGCAAATCCTTCGGGGTGAAGCAGATTGCGGAGACCAGCGGTAATTTCGCGGTGGCTTCCATTAATCTGTCGCAGATTGAGAGTCCGGCAGAGCTGTTCGACGCGCTGGATGCGGCGCTGAGCAGTGCGGAAGGAAGCATTCCGCTGGTGTTCTTCGATGAGTTCGATTCGGACCGGAATGGCATCAGCCGGGGATGGCTGAGATATTTCCTGGCCCCGATGCAGGATGGGGAATATTCGCTGGATGGCAAGGTCCGGAAGATTAAGCAGGCGGTATTTGTTTTCGCCGGCGGTACCGCGCATTCGTTCCAGGATTTCCTGCCGGGCGAGGATGAGGCACAACTAGTGGAATTCCAGAAGATTAAAGGGCCGGATTTCGTCAGCCGACTCAAGGGCATCCTGAACATCCGCGGGCTGAATCCGGATTCACCGACGGACCGGAGCCACATCATTCGTCGGGCGATGCTCCTGCGTCAGCAGATCATTCGCCGGATTCCGAATGTATACGATGCGGAGACGGGCAAAGTGAACATCTCCAAGGGCCTTCTCTCGGCGCTGCTGCGCGTGTCGGAATACCGTCACGGCGCGCGGTCACTGGAATTCATTCTGGCCATGTGCCGGCTGTCTCATGCGACGCGCTTCACGCCGTCCAGCCTGCCGATGAACGAGCAGCTGGATATCCATCTGGATGTGAGCGATTTCGAGCGGAAGATGACATTCGAGCAGATTCTGGGAAGCATGGTGGAGAAGTACGCGGAGACGTCCCACGAGGAATACCGCAAGCGGCGTCTGCAGGAAGCCTCGTTCGAACTGGCGGGACCGGATGGCGCGCCGAATCAGGCGGCATTGGACCGCGTCTGGGAAGAAGCGGAGATGGCAGATTGGGAGAATCTGGATGAATTCTTCAAGGAAGGTTATCGATCCCGGATTCGCTATCTGGGTGAAAATCTGATTCAATACAATGCGGTAATCGGCATCCGCCCAATCGTGCCGAACGCCGTAGATGCGATTCGCGACCTCTACGGACCGGATCTTGAACTTCTGTCCGAAATCGAGCATTGCCGCTGGGTCAAGGACAAGCGGGAAGAGGGCTGGGTACCGGGCATCAAGGATTCGGAACTCAAGCATTCGGAAGAGCTGATTCCGTACACGGAGCTCAAGGAATCCACCAAAGCCTTCATCCGCAAGGAGATGCGGGAAGTGCCGAAGCTGCTGCGGGCCGTGGGTTACGAGCTGTACCGGAAGCTCTACTGATTGCGAATGGCGGCTCGGACATTGGGGTCACTTATGCTTCTCCTGAGCCTTCTGTTGCCGCCAGGAATCCGTGCCGTCGCAGTTCCTCCTCGATGTCGTCGAGAATCTCTTCGCTTGCGGCGCTCACCGTATGGTAATGATACCCGGAAGTGGACCGCGAGAGCAGCCGGCTGGCACCGGCCTCCAGCTGATTGAGATAATTGGTAATGTCGCGGCGGGAACGGATATTGAGCTCGCCGCGAATTGTGCCATAGACCTTGTGATGGATGAACACATCCTGAAGGAACGCGCCCTGATCGACGAAAATCTGCATCTCCTCCCGCGCCTGCTCTTCGGTGTGCTTCACCTTATAGATCCGGGTGTGCTGATGCTCGCCATCCCCCAGCACGTAGCCCCAGTGTGTCGGAATAATCTGAATGCCCTGTGCACGCAGGAGGGCGATGTCCGTTACGATAACCTGCCGGCTGACACCGAATTCCTTCGCCAGCGCACTACCGGAAAGGACCTTGCTGCTGCTCTGTAGCCTGTGAAGAATTTCTTCTCTGCGTGTTTCGCCGTTCATACCCTAATCCTCCTCGTGAAATATCAGACTAATTATACACTAATGTAAACTTCTCGTCATAAAGTTTTTAATTCCCGGCCGGGGATGAGGCATCATCCAACTTGCTTTTGGCCAAAAATAAAGGTTTTCCTGCGGAAACTTCCGACTTTACATAGATTTGATATTTGATTTACATTGCGGTGATAGTTCAGCATTCACCTCCTCGATAGAATGATGGTAGTTCAAAGGAGGATAGAAAGATGAACGAGAATTTACAGACAGTGTTCGGGCTGCTGGGCGGCCTTGCGTTGTTCCTCTATGGAATGACCGCCATGAGCGATGCACTTCAGAAGGCAGCGGGCGACAAGATGAAACGCATCCTGGCCTTCCTGACCCGGAACCCGATTATGGGCGTTCTGGCCGGCGCAATTGTTACCGCCGTGCTCCAGAGCAGTTCCGCAACCACGGTAATGATTATCGGCTTTGTTAGTGCAGGATTATTAAGTATGCCGCAGGCGATTTCCGTTATCTTCGGTGCCAATATCGGTACCACCATGACGGCGCAGCTGCTGGCTTTCAAGATTAGTGATTATATCTATCCGATTATTTTCATCGGTTTCATGATGTACTTCGTCTCCAAGAAGGAGAAAATCAAGGATATCGGTATGGTTATCTTCTCCTTCGGTCTGCTGTTCGAAGGAATTGAGATCATGGGCAGCGTCATGAAGCCGCTGGCAACCAGCCCGATTTTCATCGAGCTGATGGGTCAGGTGAAGGACATTCCGATTCTGGGCGTATTCCTGGGAACCGCCATGACGCTGGTGGTACAGAGCAGTTCCGCGACGATTGCGGTCCTTCAGAACTTTGCCTCTCAGGCCGGGCCGGACGGCGTGGCGAGTGTTATCGGATTAGCCGGCGCGATTCCGATTCTGCTGGGCGACAACATCGGTACGACCATTACAGCGGTACTGGCTTCCATCGGCCAGTCCAGAGATGCGAAGCGCGTTGCGGCTGCGCACTGCACCTTCAACGTAACGGGAACCGCATTATTCTACTTCTTCATCCCGTATTACGCGAAATTCATTCAATACATCTCCCCGAAGGGACCGGAAATTGAGGTCATCTCGAGACAGATTGCGAATGCCCACACGATATTTAACACGACGATGACCATCATCTGGGTGCCGCTGATTCCAATCATGGTGAAATGGGTTACCTGGCTCATCAAGGGCGAGCGGAAGAAGAGCGACGATCTCAGTGTACCGAAGTTCCTGGACCGTCACGTCATCAGTCAGCCATCTGCCGCGCTGTATCTGGCTTCGAGAGAAATCGGTAACATCGCCAACCAGGTTCGCGATATAATTGAGAACACCAAGGAACTGGTGAAATATCCGGGTTCGCAGGACAGCGAGAACCCGCTGGTGGATTCGGCCAACGCCATTCAGAGCCTGCACCGTGCTGTATCGGATTATCTGGTAGAGCTCTATGAAGACAGCAAGATGAATGAGCTGCAATCCGATCAGGCAGCCGGACTGCTTGGTGTCGCCACCACACTCAAGAGGCTTTCCGTTCGTAGCGGGGATATTCTGAAACAGATCTATGACATCATCGTCCAGGGCAAGGATCTGTCGGGCATTGCCAGAAGTGAGCTGGTAGAATGCTTCGAGGAAATCCAGAAATTCTATACGGAGGCGATGGATGCGGTTGCCTATGGTACGACAATCACGGTAGAGCAGATTAACAAGTCCAAGAAGAGCCTGCGTCAGTCGCAGAAGGCTTTCCGGAAGGCGCACCTGAAGCGGGTGCAGGACGGCGAATGCGATCCGATGCTGACCAACGTATTCAATGATATTCTCTACAACATGGAACGTATGTCCGACGACTGCGTGGAGATTGCTACCGAGGCACAGGACAATGTTCACTTCGTTCGTCGAGAGGAAGTCGGCATTATCTTAGAAGGCGAGGAGAAACCACAGATTCCGAGTGGCGACTTCAGCCGTGCGAATGGTTAAATTACCATGCTCTGTACCTTTAACTTTCTTTCTATCCTGTATGCAGAGTCGGTGGTTTAATGATAAAGTGTAGAGGAAATGCACCAATCTATTTGGTGCATTTCCTTTTTTTTCGCCTCAAAATATGTTAACATGGACAAATAAGTGAGGTGAGTGAACATGACAGAACACAAGGCATGGCGCTATGAGGGAGCCGAACAGTATATTCCGGTTCAATGCAGTCAGAATGACGAGGATCTGAACCGCGAGGTGGAGCTGGCGACGAAGGCGATTCTCGACGATTACCAGAAGGGTCGCGACATCGATAATCTGAAATATTTCGAGCAGCCGGACCGGGAAGAGGTGGAAATCATCCTGAATGAGCTACTGACGATTGCCTATCCAGGCTATTACCGCAATAAGGATTACCATACGGTGCATACGGAGACGCAGATTTCCGTGATTATTGAGGACGTTATGTATCGTCTGCGCAAGCAGATTGAGGTGGCGCTTCTCTACGATGATCAGTGCGGAAATTGCGACCGGGAGACGCGGAAGATGCGGGCGAAGGCGATTACGCTGGAGTATTTCCGGCAGTTCCCGATAATTCGGGAATACATGGATACCGATATTGAGGCGACCTTCGAAGGCGACCCGGCGGCGAACAGCAAGCACGAGATTCTGCTCTCGTATCCGGGCGTGCTGGCGACGTCCATCTACCGTCTGGCACATGGGCTGCAGCGGCTCAACGTACCGCTGATTCCGCGTATGATGACGGAATATTCGCACATGAAGACGGGTGTGGATATCCATCCGGGCGCGAAGATTGGCAAGTATTTCTGCATCGACCATGCGACGGGTGTGGTTGTGGGTTCGACCTCGATTATCGGGGAGCACGTCAAGGTATACCAGGGTGTGACCATCGGCGCGCTGTCCACGAAGGACGGCCAGAAGATGCACGGAACCAAGCGTCACCCGACCATCGAGGATTATGTGACCTTGTACTCCGGTGCGTCGGTGCTGGGCGGCAATACGGTCATCGGCGAGGGTGCCGTGATTGGCGGTAACGCATTTGTCACCCATTCTGTGGAGCCGTACACGACGGTAACCATCAAGACGCAAGAGGTGATGCTGGATAAGAAGAGCCATCACCAGAAGGCGCAGAAAGAAGACACGAAGGAAGAACAATCGGAGGAGTAGCCGGGAGAACGGCCGGAGGAGAAGCCGGGCGCGGGAAATCCGGCGAATCTATTCCAAGCATACAAGCATACAAGCATAGGAGAAGCCGGGCAGCAGCGCCCGGCTTTCACTGTATCTGCGGAAGCTGAGGCGGTGATTGGTGCTTACAGAAGAATGATGTTTGCGACGCAAATTCGAATATTCCAATGCACACTTTGTGATGGATGATGTATAATGGCCATAAGTAATGTATTTCATGGTTCACAGAGAAGCTGAGGTGACATGTTATGGTAAAAGAAGTGAATATGAAGGATTTGAAAGAGAAGACCGTCGGCGCTTTCACAGGAGGTTACATGTGTTCAGAGACTGTCGTATACATTCTGAACAAGTATTACGACCTGGGCATTGCCGAGGATGCTATCGCGATGAGCACCGGATTCCCGTTCGGTTTCGGTGATGGCGGCAACGTATGCGGCGCGGTAGCCGGTGCAACCATGTGTCTGGGCAAGGTCTTCGGCCGTACGGTTCCGGGCGACCCGAAGTACCAGAAGTGCTGCAGCCTGGTGCGCGAGATGAATGACGATGTGATTGCCGAGTACGGCACAACCATCTGCCCGACGCTGATTGAAGATTATGATTTCAAGGAACCGGACCGCAAGCAGCATTGCATCGGCATCGTGCTGACGGTAGTGGAGTCCTTCGCGAAGATTATGGAACGCGAGTGTGGCGTGAAGAGAATCGCTGCGGAGTAATAGTTTCGATAAAATTAATCATCCCGCGTGTAATGTGGGATGATTTTTTCGTGCCGACTTGTGGAATCCTCCGGGATCTTATCGGCCGCGATTCATTCCGGGGAGTCGGACGTGTATGCGGGGTTAGAGGTGTTTTTACCGGAACAAATGTGGTATACTGTGAGTGAGTTAGGAATTTATTCTGTATTGAGGTAGGAGGTACAGCTATGGCATTAGTAACAACCACCGAGATGTTCCGCAAGGCTTACGACGGCGGATATGCGATCGGCGCGTTCAATGTAAATAATATGGAGATTGTCCAGGCGATTACGAAGGCATGCCGCGAGGAACACGCGCCGGTTATCCTGCAGGTATCGAGAGGCGCGAGAAATTACGCGAATCCGACTTACCTGACGAAGCTGGTGGAGGCAGCGGTGCTGGAGTGCCCGGACATTCCGATTGCGCTGCATCTGGATCACGGCCCGGATTTCGAGACGTGCAAATCCTGCATCGACGGCGGTTTCACGTCGGTCATGATTGACGCATCGTCGAAGCCGTTCCAGGAGAATATCGAGATTACCCGTCAGGTTGTAGAATACGCGCACAAGTACGGCGTAGTCGTGGAGGCCGAGCTCGGTACGCTGGCCGGCATCGAGGATGAGGTGAAGGTCTCTTCGGAGGATTCGTCGTACACGCATCCGGAAGAAGTAGAAGAGTTCGTCACCAAGACAGGCTGCGATTCGCTGGCGATTGCCATCGGCACCAGCCACGGCGCATACAAGTTCAAGCCGGGCACGAAGCCACAGCTTCGCTTCGACGTGCTGCACGAGTGCGAGAAGAGACTGCCGGGATTCCCGATTGTACTCCATGGCGCTTCGTCGGTACCGCAGGAGTACGTGCAGATGGTGAATCAGTACGGCGGCAACATGCCGGGCGCCATCGGCGTGCCGGAGGATCAGCTGAGAGAGGCTGCTCGCTCCGCAGTGTGCAAGATTAACATCGACTCGGATATCCGCCTTGCGATGACGGGATCCATTCGCCGTTACCTGTACGAGAATCCGGCGGACTTCGATCCGCGGAAGTACCTCACCGCCGGCAGAACGGCCATCGAAGAGATGGTTCGCCACAAGATTGTGGACGTGCTGGGATGTGCGGGGAAGGCAGAGTAGCATGCCATTCAGAATAATGCTGGCATGCACTCCGTTGGCTATTCTGTAGCATCGCGTAATTAAATATGTTAGGAAAAAGAATCCCCCTTGCAAAAATGTCTTTCAGAATATTTTTGCAAGGGGGATTCTTTTTCAGTTACGGTTAAATCGATGCAGGTGGTTCCATAGATTCCATAAGAGGAAGGACTGGACGAATCTTCACGAAGAATCGCATGAAAGCAGCACACCACTTTGCTCCAAAATTATTCTGAAAGACCATTTTGGAGTAAAGTCGGTGTGCTGCTCGGAAGAGGCATTCGTAGCCTAGCGAGATTAAGTTGATATGGGAAACGGAATACACCCCAGCAAAAAGGTCTTTCAGAATATTTTTGCTGGGGCGTATTCCGTTTCAAATTACTTTCCAATCATGGCAGACGCTTCCATAGGTTGCCGTGCTAGGAGCATTCATGAATCCGTACATAAAGAAGCACACCACCGTGTGCCAAAATTATCCTGAAAGACCATTTTGGCGCACAGCTGGTGTGCTTCTTGAATGATTTCTTTGATATAGCGTGGATGTAGCGCGAAACTAGGATTACTCCTCGTCCGCCTTCTCCTCGTCTTCCGCCGCCTTGTTCGCCTCTGCCATAGCGTTGTCAACAGCAGCCAGCGTTGCATCGAAGTCAATGTCTGCAGCCGGTTCTTCGGAAACAGCCGGCTCCTCGTCCTTCTCCGCTTCCGCCTTCACAGCTTCTGCCTTCTTCTCAGACTCTTCTGCCTTCGCCTTGGCCTTCTCGCTCTTCTCGGATTCCTTCTTCGCCTTGGCTTCTGCCTTGCTCGCCTTCTTCTCGGCTTTCTCCAGTCTCTTGGCTTCCTTCGCTCTCTGGATCGCTTTCGATTCTGCCTCGCTCAGGTAGTTGTCTGGGTTCGCCTTGCGAACTTCTCTGTAGATCTTAGCCAGCGCATAGACGATGACAGCGTAGATCAGATATACCATGCACTGGGAGAGAATGTAACCCATTGCGGTGCCGAAATTAGCGGCAAAGGAAGAACCGTACTGGGAGAAATAGGAAACCAGGTAGGTAACCGTGGTATAGATCATATACAGTGTATAGACAGCCAGTAGTCCGGAAACGACATAGAGTACGGTCTCAAAAGTTGATTTCTTCAGCATTTTTTTATCCATTCGATTAAGCCCTCTTTCTGTGATTAGAATTGTAATTTATATAATATCGCCATCGCCAGGTGGCGGATACTATTCATATTGTTCTACAATCCGCAGCACCCAGAAGGCTTCGAGAGCCGATGGAATACTACTTCATGTCTTTGATAAATGCCTTGTAGCAGCGGTACGTCTCATATACGTCCGCCTTGCTGGAAATCTCCCAAGGGGAGTGCATGCACAGGATGGCTACGCCGCAGTCGATGACTTCCATGCCGTAATTCGCCATGATGTATGCAATCGTTCCACCGCCGCCGACATCGACCTTGCCCATCTCTGCGGTCTGGAACTGGATGTTGTGATCCGCAAGAACCTTCCGAATCTCGGCGATGTATTCCGGATTGGCATCGCTGGAACCGCTCTTGCCGCGGCCACCGGTGAACTTGTTGAATACCGGACCCTTGCCCAGGAATGCGGCGTTCTTCGGCTCGAATACCGATTCATAGAGTGGATCGTATCCGGCGCTGACGTCGGAAGACAGCATCTTGGAATTCTGTAATGTCCGACGAAGCGAGATATGGTCATTCAGACCCATACAGTGAAGCACTTCCGCGGTAACATTCTCGAAGATCTTCGACTGCATACCGCTGGCGCCCATGCTACCGACTTCTTCTTTGTCGACTAAGATACAGCAAGCGGTACGTGCCGGTGTCTCGCTGTCCAGCATGGCCATCAGCGAGGTGAAAGCACAGATGCGGTCGTCCTGACCGTAACCGATAATCATGCTGCGGTCGAATCCGAGATCTCTGCAGCGGCCGGCCGGAACCACTTCCAGCTCGGCAGAGAGGAAATCCTCTTCTTCGAAGTTATATTGTTCGCGGAGAATGCGGCAGATATTAGCGGTAATCGCTTCTTTCTGAGCTTCCTTCGCCTTGTCTTTCTCTTCCTCGGAGGCATCTTCCGAAACCTCTTCCGGCATCGGAATGCTGCCAATCAGGATATCCAGCGACTCACCGTCGATGACGGTTGAACCGGTCTTGGTCAGCTGATCCTGCGCCAGGTGAATCAGAAGATCCGATACGGTGAATACCGGGTCGGTATCCTTCTCGCCAATCGCGATGTCCACGCGCGTTCCGTCCTTCCGAACGACCACGCCGTGAATCGCCAGCGGCAGCGTTACCCACTGATATTTCTTAATCCCGCCATAGTAATGGGTGTCCAGATAAGCGAAACCGCTCTTCTCATACAGCGGATTCTGCTTCACATCCATGCGCGGGGAGTCAATGTGCGCTCCCAGGAGATTCATGCCGTCCTCCATCGGGTCGCTTCCAATCAGATACATAATCAGAAGTTTCTCGTTGTAGACGTAGTACACCTTGTCGCCCGCTTGTAGCTGGCTACCCTCAGCAATTACGTCCTTCAGATTCCGGTATCCGTTCGCCTCCGCCATGCGGACGGTGAGGCGAGCGCTCTCCCGCTCGGTCTTACCCTCATCGAGGCAATTCATATAACGGTTGCAGACCGATTCCATTTCCTGCTGCTGAGCCGGGGAATAGGTGTTCCACAAAACTTCTTTTTTCATAATATGTTCCTCTCCTTCAACCTGAATATCCTGTGATGCCGGCGAATAAGTTGGCCGCATCAATCCCGAACATATCACTGAAAGCTTGCTTTGTCAAGGCGTAACGGCCCCGGAAACAGCCTCATCATTATAAGTGGATAACTGTAAATTTGGCTTAACTGTCTAGAATTCTTTTCGAAGGGCTTACATGCCGCCTCGACCGCCGTCCATCGCCTGGCTTCGGGCGGCAGCGGCCTGTCGGAATGCGGGCGATTCCGTCGATTCTGCCCGGCTATGGTGACGGGCAATCGTCAAAGTACGTAGGTTTGCCGGCGTTGACATGCGCGAAGCCGGCGGGTAGAATCAAGAAGAACGTTCGGCCGAAGCTTATCCGGCCAAAAGTAAATTCCACCCACCCGGCACGCCCGGACCCAGCCGACATAATCGGCCGCTCCAGACACCACCGGCCGGCAATCTATGCCGATGGGAATGAGGGGGGCATCCAGCAGGCAATTCTGGCCTGTAGCGGCCGATGCGACATCTGCCGATTGAGCGAACGGGTGAACAGCAATAGCAAGAACGTAGAGAACGCAAAGAAAGCAAAGTAAGAAGGAGAATGAGCAATGATTGAAGTGGGACTGAAGAAGGAAACGAAGACCGTCGTAGCAGCCAACATGACCGCCGCATCCATGGGAAGCGGCGCCCTTGAGGTGCTGGCAACGCCATACATGATTGCCCTGATGGAGGGAACTTCGCAGGCAGCGGTGCAGGATTATCTGGAAGAAGGACAGGGCACCGTCGGCACACGCATTGACGTGAAGCACCTGGCAGCGACACCGGTGGGCATGGAAGTGACCTGCGTCGCCGAAGTCACCGAGGTGGACCGCCGCCGCATCGTATTCTCTGTGAAGGCCTACGATGAAGTGGAGCTGATTGGGGAAGGCACGCACGAGCGTTTCGTCATCAATAATGAGAAGTTCTTTGCGAAGTGCAGCGGGAAACTGACGAAATAAAGAAAATAGATAATGCAGACAGGTCGCATTGAAATTCGAGATTTGTTCGGGATTTAATGGATAATGCAGACGTATTGCATTAGAATCTGAGATTGAGTGGAGGTATTATGGCAACGAAGGAAGAATTAATTGCGAAGTTATCGGAATGCGTCCTCGAAATGGAAGACGAGGAAGTCGTTCCGGTTGCGGAAGCGTACATTGCTGCCGGTTATCCGGCGTTAGATGCCATTCTGGATGGCCTGGTTGATGGAATGAACAAGGCAGGCGAGTTATTCGATGAAGGAGAATATTTTGTGACGGAAATTCTTCTTTGTTCGGATGCGATGTATGCCGGCCTGGAAGTTCTGCGCCCATACCTCGATAATACGGAGGATGATACCAAGAAGAAGGCCGTTATCGGCGTGGTAGAAGGGGATACCCATGATATCGGGAAGAACCTGGTCAAGATCATGATGGAGACGGCCGGTTTCGAGATGTATGACCTCGGAAGAGATGTTCCACTCAATCGGTTCATTGAGAAAGCGGAAGAAGTCGATGCCGACCTGATTTGCATGTCGACGCTGATGACGACCACGATGCATGGTATGAAGACTGTCATCGACAAATTGGAGGAACAGGGAATCCGTGACCGGTATAAAATTATGGTCGGCGGCAGCCCGGTATCTCCGAAATTCGCACAGGATATCGGTGCAGATGGTTATTCCGCCAACGCCATTGAGGCGGTTAAGGTAGCGAAGGAACTGACAGGCATTGCATAGATTATGGCGGAGAGGAACATATTTGAAATGAATCCGAAAGAACGAATACAGCATGCAATGCGCGGAGAGGCAACGGATCGCCCACCCTGCATCTGTCCGGGCGGAATGATGAACATGATTACAACGGATCTGATGGAACTCTGTAATATCCGTTGGCCGGAGGCTCATACGAATGCCCGGATGATGGCCACTTTAGCGGAAGCAAATTACCGGAACGGCTGCTTTGAGAATGTGGGCGTTCCTTTTTGTATGACCATTGAGGCGGAATCGATGGGTGCAGAGGTTACGCTGGGAGATGAGGTTCACGAACCTCATGTGACCGGTTATGCGATTCAATCCGTTACTGAAATGAATCCCATTTCCCCCATGAACCTTCAGGAAGGGCGTGCGAAGGTGGTGCTGGACGCCATTCGAATTCTGAAATCCAGGAATCTGGATGTACCTATCATCGGAAATGTGACCGGGCCAATCAGCACAGCAAGTTCTATAATGGAACCGGTT